>NZ_JAKJST010000056.1:0-2732 GCF_050337275.1 Vibrio wakamikoensis
GAGTATCCACTTACGCTACCGGCCTCCCTTGATGTCGACATTTCGGGCATTAGCTTCTCCAATGGCGTAACTTTGGTCGATGGCATGCTCAATGTGCCTATCGGCGTGACGACCTTTAATATCGTTTTGCCAACCGTAGACGATACCCTAGTTGAGCCAACAGAGACGTACACCCTTACCATAGACGGCGTAGACTCGATGGGCAGCATTCTAGACAATGACAAACCGTTTGTCACTTCTGTTGAGGTAACGAACGAAGATGACTCGGTTACCGAAGGTGAGAGTCTGGTGTTCAGCGTAACGCTGTCTGAAGCCACTCAATCGCCTGTTGAATATCCTCTGAGCTTGCCAGATTCCGATGATGTAAACACGTCAAGTATTAGCTTTACCAATGGTGTGACGCTAGTTGATGGCAAGATCAATGTCCCTGTGGGCGTGACCACCTTTGACATTATCCTCCCAACGGTGGACGACCAGTTTGTTGAACCAACAGAAAGCTATACGTTAAATGTCGATGGTGTGGAGTCCACTGGCAATATTCTCGATAATGATAAACCATCGGTGACCTTGATTGATGTGGCGGGTGAGGATGATTCGGTAGTGGAAGGCAGCAACCTTGTCTTCAGCGTAACCTTATCTGAGCAAACACAATCACCCGTGCAGTACCCTTTAACACTGCCTGCTTCTCCCGATGTCGATACAACAAACATCAGTTTTAGCAATGGTGTGAGTTTGACCGACGGAATGCTCAATGTCCCTGCCGGTATTACGACCTTCGATATCATTGTGCCAACAGTGGATGATGAGCTTGTTGAGCCTACAGAAACGTACACCCTATCTGTTGATGGTATTGATTCTACAGGTACTATCCTAGATAACGATAAGCCGTCTATCACTTCGATTGAAGTCGCTGGTGACGATGACTCTGTCATTGAGGGCAACGATTTAGTTTTTAATGTCACGTTATCAGAGCAAACCTTATCACCAGTGGAATACCCACTTACCTTACCTGCATCCCCTGATGTCGACATTGCCAACATCAGTTTTACCAATGGCGTAACGCTTGCCAATGGTATGCTTACCGTACCTGTTGGCATAACAACGTTTGATATTGTCCTGCCGACTGAAGACGACACCATCGTCGAGCCGACCGAAACTTACATGTTAACGTTAGATGGCGTGGAGTCGACAGGTACTATCCTCGATAATGATAAACCTTCGATCGAGTCTATTGATGTTGCTGGTGATGATGATTCAGTCGTAGAGGGCAATGATCTCGTCTTTAATGTGACGTTATCAGAGCAGACGCTATCACCCGTTGAGTATCCACTTACGTTACCGGCCTCCCCTGATGTCTACATTTCGGGCATTAGCTTCTCCAATGGCGTAACTTTGGTCGATGGCATGCTCAATGTGCCTATCGGCGTGACGACCTTTAATATCGTTTTGCCAACCGTAGACGATACCCTAGTTGAGCCAACAGAGACGTACACCCTTACCATAGACGGCGTAGACTCGATGGGCAGCATTCTAGACAACGACAAACCGTTTGTCACTTCTGTTGAGGTAACGAACGAAGATGACTCGGTTACCGAAGGTGAGAGTCTGGTGTTCAGCGTAACGCTGTCTGAAGCCACTCAATCGCCTGTTGAATACCCACTAGCCTTGCCTGAATCGGTTGATGTTGACTTAGCGAACATCAGCTTCACCAACAACGTGACCCTCGTTGGTAGCAACCTTAATGTGCCTGTTGGCGTGACGACGTTCGACATTATTTTGCCAACGGTGGATGATGAGCTTGTCGAGCCGACCGAGACGTACACCTTGTCGGTCGATGGCGTAGAGTCGACCGGCAGCATTGTTGATAACGATAAACCTTCAGTGATATCGATTGATGTCGGCGGTGATAGTGATTCCGTTGTTGAGGGTGAGAATCTTATCTTTAGTGTGACGCTCTCTGAAGCGACCTTGTCACCTGTCGAATACCCACTGACGCTGCCTGATTCCGATGATGTAAACACGTCAAGTATTAGCTTTACCAATGGTGTGACGCTAGTTGATGGCAAGATCAATGTCCCTGTGGGCGTGACCACCTTTGACATTATCCTCCCAACAGTGGACGACCAGTTTGTTGAACCAACAGAAAGCTATACGTTAAATGTCGATGGTGTGGAGTCCACTGGCAATATTCTCGATAATGATAAACCATCGGTGACCTTGATTGATGTGGCGGGTGAGGATGATTCGGTTACCGAAGGGGATAGTCTGGTGTTCAGCGTAACGCTGTCAGAAGCCACTCAATCGCCCGTTGAATACCCTCTAAGCTTGCCAGATTCTCTTGATGTGGACACAAGCAACGTCAGCTTCAGTAACAATGTGACCTTGGTTGGCGGCAGCCTTAATGTGCCCGTTGGCGTGACGACGTTCGACATTATTTTGCCAACCGTGGATGATGAGTTTGTTGAGCCTACAGAAACGTACACCCTATCTGTTGATGGTATTGATTCTACAGGTACTATCCTAGATAACGATAAGCCGTCTATCACTTCGATTGAAGTCGCTGGTGACGATGACTCTGTCATTGAGGGCAACGATTTAGTTTTTAATGTCACGTTATCAGAGCAAACCTTATCACCAGTGGAATACCCACTTACCTTACCTGCATCCCCTGATGTCGACATTGCCAACATCAGTTTTACCAATGGCGTAACGCTTGCCAATGGTATGCTTAC
>NZ_JAKJST010000018.1:0-248411 GCF_050337275.1 Vibrio wakamikoensis
TGAGCTTAAGCTCTTCTCGATGCGAGCCACCAGCGGTATCGGTTACCGTGACTGTCGTGGTCACAACTTGAGTGTCACCTTTTGCCAAATGCTGATAGAAAGCGTGGCTTGGGTCGAACGTGTAGCTGCCATCTGGGTTGAACGTCAGGCCGTCAATGGCATTTGAAGTGCTGTAGGTTAACAAGTCTTGATCAACATCGGTTGCCACCATTTGACCATAGAAGACCGCACCGTCTTCTTTCAATGACTGCGATTGCCCTGCCATCACTGGCAAGTCGTTGGTGCCTGTAATAGTGAACTTCAGTTCTTCTCGATGCGAGCCACCAGCGGTATCGGTTACCGTGACTGTCGTGGTCACAACTTGAGTGTCACCTTTTGCCAAATGCTGATAGGAAGCGTGGCTTGGGTCGAACGTATAGCTGCCATCTGGGTTGAACGTCAGGCCGTCAATGGCATTTGAAGTGCTGTAGGTTAACAAGTCTTGGTCAACGTCTGTCGCCACCATTTGGCCGTGGAACACTGCGCCATCTTCTTTCACGGATTGTGATTGGCCTGCCATCATTGGCAAGTCGTTGGTGCCTGTGATGGTGAATTTCAGCTCTTCTCGATGCGAGCCGCCAGCCGTATCGGTTACAGTGACCATGGTGGTCACAACTTGGGTATCACCTTTTGCCAAATGCTGATAGGACGAATGGCTTGGATCGAACGTGTAGCTGCCATCTGGGTTGAAGGTCAGGCCATCAATTGGATTGGAAGTGGTGTACGTGAGCAAATCGTGGTCAACATCGGTTGCCACCATTTGACCGTGGAACACTGCACCATCTTCTTTCACGGATTGTGATTGGCTAGCCATCACTGGTAAATCATTGGTGCCTGTGATAGTGAACTTGAGCTCTTCTCGATGCGAGCCGCCAGCCGTATCGGTTACAGTGACCATGGTGGTCACAACTTGGGTGTCACCTTTTGCCAAATGCTGATAGGAAGCATGTTTTGGATCGAAGGTGTAGCTGCCATCTGGGTTGAATATCAGGCCATCAATTGGATTGGAAATGGTGTACGTGAGTAGGTCTTGATCAATATCGGTTGCCAACATTTGACCGTGGAACACTGCGCCACCTTCTTTCACGGATTGTGATTGGCCTGCCATCACGGGTAAGTCGTTGGTGCCTGTGATGATGAATTTGAACTCTTCTCGATGCGACCCGCCAGCGGTATCGGTTACGGTGACCATGGTGGTCACAACTTGGGTATCACCTTTTGCCAAATACTGATAGGAAGCGTGGCTTGGGTCGAAGGTATAACTGCCGTCTGGATTAAACGTCAGGCCATCAATTGAATTTGAGGTGGTGTAACTGAGCAAATCTTGGTCTACATCCGTTGCCACCATCTGACCGTGGAATAATGCCCCATCTTCTTTAACTGGTTGGGATTGACCTGCCATCACTGGCAAATCATTCGTGCCCGTAATCGTGAACTTCAGCTGTTCTTGATGTGTGCCACCTGCCGTATCCGTCACCGTCACCATTGTGGTTACGACTTGAGTGTCACCTTTCGCCAAATGCTGATACGACGCATGGCTTGGGTCGAACGTATAACTGCCGTCTGGGTTGAATGTTAGACCATCAATTGGATTTGAAGTGGTGTATGTGAGTAAGTCTTGATCAATATCGGTGGCCACCATTTGACCGTGGAACACTGGCCCATCTTCTTTCACGGATTGTGATTGGCCAGCCATCACTGGTAAATCATTGGTGCCTGTGATGGTGAGCTTAAGCTCTTCTCGATGCGAKCCRCCAGCSGTATCGGTYACMGTGACYRTSGTGGTCACAACTTGRGTRTCACCTTTTGCYAAATGCTGATAGGAAGCGTGGCTTGGATCGAACGTGTAGCTGCCATCTGGGTTGAAGGTCAGGCCATCAATTGGATTGGAAGTGGTGTACGTGAGCAAATCGTGGTCAACATCGGTTGCTACCATTTGACCATGGAAAACCGCACCATCTTCCTTCAGCGACTGCGATTGTCCTGCCATCACGGGTAAATCGTTGGTGCCATCGATCTGAACATCGATATTGTGCGCGGTGCCGTCTACAGAAGAAACCGTGAAGGTTTCACTCAAATGAGTACCCTTAGCAAGTTCCTGTATTGCTGTTTGCTGATTATTCGCTTCATACTGCCAATGACCATTCGCCTCCATAGTCAACGTACCAAATTGCCCTACTAACACTTGAGACAAGAAGTGACTCTGCCCGTGATCGCTATCGATTACCGATAAATCGCCCGATGTTTTGACACTGCCGTTAACGACATTCAAATCTTCTGTAACCGACCCAGAATCTACTCCGGAAATAACCGCAGAATCAGCCGTGCCACCAATAACAATTTCGATCAATTGCGGGGTTTGGTCTGCCGTATGAATTGTTATTTGCTCGGTAATGACGTTCCCGGAAGCAAGCTGTTGAATGGCTGGCAAGGAATTATCGACTTGATAGTGCCAGTGACCATTTGAATCAATGTCTAATACACCAAATTTTCCCTGAACTACTTCAGAAAGAGTGTGAGACTCCCCTTGGTCAACATCCACCACGTCCACTTTACCGTGGACATGCATTAACCCCGAGCTATCAACATTAAGATCCTCTTTTAAAGCGCCAGTAAATTGCCCCGTTACTTTTGGAGCATCATTGGTACCCGTTACTGTAAATTGAAGCTGTTCACTGTGCGTACCACCTATATTGTCCGTCACGATCACAGTGGTACTCACAACTTCTGTCGTACCTTGCGCTAAATGTTGATAAGAACCATGACTAGGGTCAAAAGTGTAGCTGCCGTCAGAATGAAACGTCAAACCATCGATAGGCTTTGATATTACGTAGCTCAGCGTGTCTCCATCAGCATCTGTTGCCCCCATCTTTCCATGAAAAATGGCATCATCCTCTTTCACCGCATGAGATTGTTCCGACATTTTCGGTGCGGAATTGAAGTGAGGCGATTTATGAACTTTATCAGTTTGCTGTGTTTTTTCGGTGGATACAGAAAAAGGGGCAATTCCGTCCACATGATTGTCTGTAGCCGACGACGCCGTACCAGATTGATTGACAATATGATGCGCAGTATATGCATGCATTGGGTAGTGATGCAGAGCAAGGTGTCTACTCGGTAATGCGTGTGTATGACCGCTTTCTGTATCATCACTGTTTGCTGCTAGCTCTTGAAGCTCGCTAGAGGGTGACGTGGGCGTCTCTGAATCAGGAGCTTGTGTACTTTCGTGAGGTCCAGTCGCTTTTTGGGTTAGAGCATGACCTTCAGCGATATTACCTTCATCACCAGTATCATCATTGGCGTTGGCTAGAGAAGGTAATATGAGAGCAAGTGTCGGCGGAATGCCTACTTGATATCTTAACGTATTAAAAAGGCGACGTTTTTCCCGCTGCTTCTTCTTGGTTTTCGTTTCGCTTGGATGTGTAGAAACCTGTCGCGGTGATTGTTTTTTTGTTTGATTTTCACTACTTTGTTTTTTCTCAGTCATGATCTCAGCCTTAACTCACAAACCTCTTTTAAAGTTAAGGATATAGAACACGGTTTTGCTAACTAATCTTGGATTTTAACTTAGGTTTTTTAGACGCCGTTTGGCTTTGTTGCGTAATTCGATTGAACTAAAACAGGAAGTTACGATCTGATCGGCTAAGTCAGCTAATCTTCGTAGCCTTATGCCGAAACCTCGTTATAAAACAACTAACTGGAAACAGTACAACAAAGCCCTAGTCAACCGCGGCTCACTTACATTCTGGATTGATGAAGAGACCATAAGAGAGTGGAAGCAAAGTAAACAGAATAAGCGAGGTAGGCCTCGTCGATTCAGCGACTTAGCCATTACGACAGCACTCATGGTAAAACGCGTTTTCTCTATGCCATTGAGAGCGTTGCAAGGTTTTCTAGACTCCGTATTTAAGCTGGCCAAGATACCGCTTGATTGTCCGCATTACACCTGTATAAGCCGTCGAGCTAAGGACGTTGACGTTTCATTTAAAACCAAAACCAGAGGTGTGATACAGCATCTGGCCATCGATGCCACTGGTCTCAAGGTTTATGGCGAAGGTGAATGGAAGGTCAAAAAGCATGGCACTGATGGGAAGCGCAGAGTCTGGCGTAAGCTACATTTAGCAGTAGATACTAGCACCCACGAAATAGTCGCAGCAGAGCTGAGTTTATCTAACGTTACCGATGCCGAAGTGCTTCCCAACCTACTCAAGCAGACACGTCGTAAAATCATTGAGATATCAGGTGATGGTGCTTATGACACAAGACATTGTCATGATGCAATACGTATAAAGCGAGCGGTTCCGCTCATCCCGCCAAGGGAAGGAGCAGCCTTCTGGGAGCAGGGACATCCTCGCGATCTGGCCGTAGGTTGCCAAAAGCTGTACGGCTCCAACAAGAAGTGGAAAAAGCGGTATGGTTATCATAAGCGCTCGCTATCAGAGACAGCAATGCACCGAGTGAAACAGTTGTTGGGTGGGAAACTCAGCCTCCGAAATTACAACGCTCAAGTTGGCGAGACTTACGCAATGATTAAAGCGTTGAACAAGCTTACAGGACTTGGTATGCCTGAAACTCAGTATATTGTCTAAAAGTCGCTCAACTTTGGGCAGCTTAGTTTCTCGTCTGAATTACGCAACAAAGCCGCTTGGAGCAGATAGCACTGCGCAGCTCATTGCTAGCGCCGATAAAGAAGTTATATTTCGCATCATATTGCCTTTTATTCATGTCAGAGTGATTTCTGATAAAAAGCATCCATGCTCGAATCGGTGACCCTAAGCTAGGGCGGATTAAAATGACTTACCGTGGTTGATGATCGCCCAACGAGGAACCACCATTTGCTTTTGAATCGATAGGTGGCGGATATAAACAATCAAGCCAGCTGAAAGAACAAAAGCAGCCGTACCCAGGATTCAATGATGAACTCAACAGGAGATATTTAAGTTGCTCCAAAAATACAGGGGCAGTCGATGAAATGATTTTATCGCGGTGTCACTTTCTCTCTAACTCGTATATGCAGGACATCATCCGCGCCTGCATGTTATCGTTAGTATTCATGTTAATGTAGCTACCGGCGCATTACTGAACATAAAGCAGACAGCAAAGATCAACACGCCCTAATGACCAGTTTTTATCACTCACTCTTTCCTTTTCAATTACAATTCCAATTCAACATTCAGCTTTCTAAACAACCAATCAGGTACTTTATGTACAGCGCCGTAGTTTGGCGAAGATGTTTCTACTTGCTCGCCTGATACCCATAGAGTCTTACCCTCGGGATCTCGTGAAACCTGCCAGTACAACTCGTCTTTCTTCTGTAAAAGATGACGCTTTACTTGCTTTGCAAACGTCTTACTCTGGATAAAGACACCAAACTCCATATTTAGATAATCTGATCTTGGATCAAAATTCGAGGAACCTATATAAGTCAGTTTGTCGTCTATGATGACCGTCTTATTATGATAATAAGTGTCGCCCTGATAGAAGTTGTCCTCATTCACTGCATTGTCTTTGTATTCGTAGATATTTACCCCTTTATCCAACAGCTGCTCGCGATATTGTTCATAGTAGGCCGGGATAAATGCCGAGTCGTTCGAGCTGGACGAATTGGTCACCAAAGTCACATCGATGTTGTTTTCAATCAATTGATCAATGAATGTAAACTCACCATTGTGCGCTATCACATAGGGTGTAGAAATAGTGACCGTCTTCGCTTTCTCAAGAGGTGCTTGCACTAACTGCTCTGCTCTCGCTCTAAAGTAAGGCTTGCTGTCATTGATCTTCTTTGCCGAGTCAAACACCGGGGTTACGACCACAGATAGAGTCTCCACCTCTCTTAGCGCCTCTATTGATGCATCAACGGCCTCGATCACGTCTTGACGCTGCATAAACTCTTTATGTTTTGCTTTTTCAAATTCAATCGTCTGCTCCGGTTTAACAGGCTGAATCAAATCTGCAATCGCTACCAGATGCTCACTCCCCCACAGCTGGTCATAATTGTGTGCAAACGCCTCAATGACCTCACCTTGAAATAACACATCGGTATCGAAGAAATTCGCCGCATCACTGTAGCCAAAGTAAGCTGCGCCAATATTTCGTCCACCTAAAATCATATGCTCATGATCAACATTGAAATATTTTTCATGTAAACGGTGATCAAGCGTTTGTTTGTGACTTGCAAAGTCACCTACTCTACCAAGCCATCCTGCTTTACGAGAATCGAATGGATTAAATAATCTCACCTCCATATTTGGGTTTTGCGACACTTCGGCTAACCACTTTTCATCAAATACCAGCAAATCATCCAATACCAGCCTAACCTTAACACCGCGTTCGGCCGCAATTTTGACTTCCTCAAGCAGCATCAGCCCCACGATATCTTTATCCCAGGAGAAGTAGGTCATATCGATTGAGACCTTGGCACTGCGTATCATGTCGATTCTTCTTGCTAGGGCTTCAGAGGCCGACGGGATCAAATACACTTCCGCTTGATATTCGCTAGGTTGCCAGTTCTGTTCAAAATCACTCTCAACTTCGGGAAATGAAGTGGCACATCCTGCAGCCAAAGACACGACAACCATCAGAAACAATAGTCTGAATGGTTGTAAAAACATGAGGTTACCTATATTTATTTGAAAAGGTCGCAGACTAAGGCCCTTTAATGGATGCACTTAGCCGACACAAAGAAAGTTCGAATTGCTTCAACGAAAAGTACATTAGGGGCTTCCATGCCCGTCTAATGACTCATTCCATTACTTGTTGCTGAACAGTGCACGTACATCGATATGGGCCCAATCTGTATCACCGCCGAGTGCTGGCAGTTTTACCCACAATTGCAACTCGTTAAGGTCTGTAACGACTTGGTAGTTGGTTAAATCAACATCTTGGTTAGTAGGCTTTGTCACACCGCCGTTCTCTTTGAAGTTACCTTCCTCGTCATAAAGTGGTAAATCGAAGATGTCACGCATCGCTTGAGCATCGATGCCTCCTGCTTGCTCTGCGTGACGAGCATTTAGATTCTCAAAACGTTTTAGCGAGAAACTTTGTGTTTCGCGCATACCCAAACCCCAGTCTGGATTCAGGAATGTGTTTACCGTTACAAACGATTGAGCACCCTTGTCTGATACGCGTAGGCGGTTTTCCTGCATGGTGTTTTCGTATGCACATGCTTCGCCTTGTTCGTCTGCTAACATCCAAATTGAAGCGATGTCTGTACGAGCTGCTTGGAAACGCGAGCTCAGTGCTGTAGCCGTATCCGACTCTGTCATGTAATCGACCACTGAGTTCAAGAATGATGGTTTTTCAATCGAAACAATGTTGCCACCCATTGAAGTACCATCATGTAGGTCGGTATAAACGCCTTTGTCATTAAAGCCTGTTACCATCCACTGCCATCCAGGCCAGCTCACGTTAACAAAACCATTTGAGCCATCGGTTGGATTGTATACTGTGGTGTAAATTGGGAAATCCAAGAACAGCTCATTCCAGTCCATGTTACGACCAACAATCGTGTGGCCATCAACCGTGTTATCACCCCAAGATGCCATTGAAGAGCAGCCTGAGAATGAATGCAGCTTACCAAGGTAGATCGCCATTGGACCACTTTGGTCAAGCACAATGACTTTTTCTAATGGCCAATCTAGGCCCTCTGCAACCCCCATGAAATACTGTTTACGGCGGAGTGACAAAGTAGAGAGCACGCGTGCGCCAAACAGTTCAAACGCTTCTTGCTGGCTAATAAGGCCGTTGTCGAACTCTGGCTGAACAATGCGCTGATACATTGCTTCCATATGTTCTTTAGAAAGCTGGCCATACTGTTTGCCCATTTCAAACCAGCTGCCGTTAAGTTGAAGTACGTACAGCATGTCTTGATCAGTTTCAAACATAGTGCCGTTTTCAAATTGCGCTTTTTTAATAAGATTTTGAGTAGTCATAATTGCCTCTATTAAATGTGATTATGTTTCGAATTGAGGCCATTTTAGGGTGAATTTTCTTATCTCAACAATTCCATATGACGGACCAAACCCATCGCAATTCAAACAAACCTCCACTTACGACGGTTAAAAGCATGCAAAAACAGCGAGATAGACACCAATACGCTAGGCAGCTTCTGTTGATAGTGTGCCTAAAAGTATTGATAAATAATTAAGTAAGAGAGACAGGCTCCCATAAGCGTCATTTAACTAACAATCAACTCATACAACCCGTTGGTGCTTCGTTCTTGTTCTTCAAGCTTGTGGAAAATTAAAGCTGTAGCGGTTCGAATAACGATAAACATGGGTACACCAGCGGCAGGTGAGAACAGTGAGAACAGTGAGAACAGTGAGAACAGTGAGAAATGATAGTGTGAGAAATGAGTAAGGCGAATAACTGTATATCGTGAGATATCAGCCATTCGCCCTAAATTGACAGAAGATTTTGCACAGAACATGCTTATGTTGTGAATCAGGATCTATTTACTCCCACACATGACCCTCTATCACTTTCTGATAGCCATATTGATATAGAGACTGCATATAGTCTGCATCAAACATCGCTTTACTGGCGCGCTCCTGAGGGAAATCACGCCCCATCGCCGTAAAACGCACATCTAGGCCCTGCACCTGCGAAAAATACAGGATTTGATACAGATCCCCTTTACTCTGCTGAACCGTCAGATCTTTCACTGTTCTAGTGATCAATTCAATGCCCTTATCTTTGGTTTGTTGATACGGCATCTCAAGCAGGCCATTGCGAATAACATGAACTTGTGGCGGTTTTGTCATCCTCATCGCCAGGCTTATCTTCTGATAATCAATATGGTCGGCAAATAAGAACATTTGATTCGCAAGACCACCGTCCACATGCAGCTCTTCGCGCGACTTTCCATTTTCTTCAACCTGGATAAATTGTGGTGGAAACACCCCCGGAATTGAAGCGCTTGCAGCCAGTATCTGGTGTATCAATCTAACTTTGTTTTTTGATGAACTGTTGGCAATTGCGCCTAAGTTCCAAACCACAAGTTCAGCCGAATCAAATTGCGTCGTCCCTATCAGTAGACGCTTCCCCGCACGATGCTGCGCCGCTATACCTTCAATCAGTTCTGATGAATATGTATTGGCAATAAACGTTTGTAGACCGTCCCCATTTGAGAGTGCATCTTTGGTTAATGTCTGCAAAAAATGTCGCTTACCAATAATGTCCTTATCACTGATATTCAACATGACATTGGTCATCTCTGGCACCATCTCTTTGCCAACAAAAGCGAACGGAGCCATCAATGCACCAGCGCTGATCCCCGTGACGACACTGTAGTCTTCAAATTGTCCGGAATCATAGAGGCCGTTTAATACCCCTGCTCCATAGGCACCATTGGCGCCTCCGCCAGATAGAACTAATACGTTGAGTGAGTCTGTATTCGAACGTATTGGTGTCTGATTCGTCTTCGCATCATAAAATAGACTCGTATCCTCTCCAGAAAATACTCGAATCGGTTCACTTGGTGTCTCTTCTGTGTCTATGACAACTTGAGCATCATAATAATTTTCCATCGACACCCGATTTTCTAGTGAGTGTGTCGTGGAACAGGCGCTTACCATTAATATGGGTACTAAAGCCGTTATAAATCTCTTCATATTTAATTTCATAGCTCCAACTCATCTATATATTACAAAAGCATGACTTAAGTGATTTAAGTTCCATTAGAAACGATAGCCAAAGTTCAAGGTCATCGAATTTCTCGTCTCACCTTTGTTATAAAGAACGCTCAAGTTATAGTTTTTGCCAATCTGCTTATTAAATCCGACCAAGTACGCCCAGTTATTTAGTTTTACACCAACGTCATAATCAAACTCGATATCACCGGCAACCACGTGCCCGTCCATACGGCTGTCTAACCCTTGATACTCCGCACCCACAAAGATTTGTGTGCGGTAGTCCACTAACTGGTAACCAAGCATCGGTTGAAGAGTCACAATACCGTCACCCCAACGACCACTCCCTTTTAGGCGAGTTTTGGTATAAGTACCGGTTACTGACGCAAAGAATTCTTTATACCCGACGGATAACGTCGTGCCCACGCCAGCCATGTCGTATTCCAGGTGCAGCGGTACATTTAGTCGCCCTGTGTCACACAAAACGGTTATTTCTCGACAAAATGCATCACCAAGATGAGGAAGCTTATTATTCAGCTTATCTCTGATAGTCTCTCCCACTTCCCCCGTGTATTCTGCGTCTACGTTAGCATCAACGTTTATTTTTCCCACTAATCCAAATACGTTCCAAAAAGGTAGAATATTGACATCACCGCGCAATGTGAAGCTCTCTGCATTCACAACGCCAATAGATCCAAATGGGTCAAAAATATCATTCAGTCTGACGTCTTGAATCACAAAATCATTGAATGCAATATTCATATCCTGGCTACGATACGAGGCCGAAATACCAAATGGAAGTGGTACGTCGATCCCTTGGCGTCTCACCATATCTCCCATTAATGGAAATATACGATCCAAATCAACACTTTGCTCAATCATTCTTGGATCTGACACCTGCTCTAGACGTTCATGATCCATAATATTAACCCCGGTTTTGTCTTCATAAATGGCGACAGGTGAAATAAAGTTTGTGATTGTTACTGGCTTTTTCTTGTGGTTACCGTTAATCGTTGTCTTCTTATCTGCGATAATCACTTTACCCGACGGTAGTGTATTAAAGTGGATCACTTGCTCGTAGCTTGTGACTTTATATTTGTCATAATCAAATGGCTTTCTATTATAAATAGTCATCGATACTGGTTGGTTATCGATGAGCTTTAGCTCCACACTTAGAAAACGAAAGTAGGCAATATCTTGTGGCAGCCCGTACTTTGAGTAGTCAAAGCTGATGATCACTTCACCGTCATCTTTTTCAACCGCTTTGACAGAGTTTACATCATAGCTGTCTACATAGTTTCTTAAGCGATATTCAGTGCGCGTAAAGGCCTCGATCTCACTAATCACATCTTCTTGCTCATCGAGCTGGTCTTTGCGGTACTTGATACGAAGATCAATATTGCCTTTCGTATCCGTATCTTTAACGAGGTAGACCTGAGACTCCCGCACCTCATCACCCACTTTCACTGTGCGAGTTGCGTACTCGACTAAATGTTCACCTTGCAGCAAAGAGCTCATCGCTAACTTTGGTAAGTTGTCATCTACGTTGTAGTGAGCAAAAACTTGTTTACCTGTATAAGTCGCCAACTCGCTTCCCTCTACTTCAATCGCGAAAGCGCTTGTTGAGAAAGAGGCCACAAGAATTGCAGATAACAGTGTACGTTTGCTTTTTGTGTAAAGTGTTTTCATAAGTAGAGAAACCATTCGTCATAGTTGATTTCATAACCCCATGATTTCAACTATTTAGATTAAATGAAGCCTCCGCTTCACCATCGATATTCAATCCGACCCTTTGGTCGTTTCGTTAAGATGAGCAAATTTTAAGATGCTTTTTTAAAACCATTTAATCTCATATGACGGATGTAACCCTCACAAGACTTGTCACCCATACCCCGATGACCATATAGATCCTCAGTTTAAATAGGCACAGATTGACCAATCGAGATGTCGTAATTGAAGCTCTTTATGGAGGACTCGATCCATCAAATGTGATTATTTAAACTTCGGTAGGGCCTATATGATTTCCTGATTACTTGGGAAATAAGAGTTAACTATGAGATTGCGAAATAACGGTTTACTTGGGTGTCTATTACTGATGGGGCTTTCCTGCCACTCCTTTGCTGAAAATATGAACGCGAAATCGGTGCTTGGAGTACTGGAGAACAATTTTGTCGAGGGGGAATTGCGTTACTGTAACTATGTATATGACGATATTTATTTTTATGTTGTGCAGCAGAAAGAAAAGTCATGTCATGCAGTAGCGATCGGGGAAATCCTAGAACCTAAAAAAGTGAAAAAGCCATCACTCAAAATACCTAGACTATGGAAGCATACTCATAAGCAAACTGGCTAATAATGACTTGGCGTAGGTCGGTCTAGGTGACAGACACATCACCAATAATAGAGTGAAATCTAATTCTGTCGTTTGCTCCGAAGTTGATAGTGTATTTTCGGTGATGCATCAAAACGAATCAATCGTTGACGACGGACAACATCCGTCTTGTCCTAGTCAACACCCTAGCCAAATGCAACCGACAAAAACCAAATTAAAGTTATAATTTACATATAGTTAAGCAAAGTACCCAATCAAACCCTTCAATGTTAGCTCCCTACATTTCTGTGACTTAAACCACCTTAGCAACTATTTTTGTCGCATTTCATCCGCTGTTCGCCCATATTTATCTCTCAACTTATAACAATATTTTCGACAACCTGTTGGTTTTGAATCACGGTGGGTTGGACTGAAATAGGAGTGGCAGTTTATGAGCTTTAGCATTGAACAGTTATTGGCATTTGTTACGGTTTACGAAGAGCGATCTTTTAGTAAAGCAGCAGCCAAACTTAACAAGCACCGAACCACTACCGGGCAGGTTATCGCCAACTTAGAAGATGTGTTGGCCGTTGAACTATTTGAACGTATAGGTAGAACCGTCGAACCGACCGAAGAAGGGCACTTACTCTACCATTACGCCAAATCAACCGTGGATCAATCGAATATCTTCGACAAAATCGCGCTCAGCTTATCCTATGGTGGGCTGGAAGGAATTAACTTCGCTTATTCCAGTATCATTCCCCATGGCGCATTGGCCGCTATTAGAGAACAATTGGCTGAGGATTTTCCCAATATGCGCGTCAATTTCTTGGTTAAGACAAAAGAACAAATTGAAGAAGGGCTTAACAACGGCGATATTCATTTCGGCCTCGTGAATGTTGATAAAGGCAAAGGGATGTATGGCAAAGACGCCACTTTTCTTGGCCATATCGAATTTCTGCCGTTTGTTAAGAAAGGCGGGGCATTATCACAACTCTCTGAGAGCCAAGCCCTTAGCGGCCTGCGTACATCACGACAGTTTGTTCTTCGAGCATTCGTCGATGAGGGGTTAAAAGAGAAAGTGGTGGTTTCTCCAAATAATGAAGAAATCGACCAATTGGCGCTTGTGATCAAGTTAGTTCAATCTGATCTGGGTTGGGCATGGCTTCCCAAAGTACTCTCTGAATCCGAATACGTTACCGAAAACCTTGAGGCGATTAAGCTCGATGAACTAAAACACGGACTTAGGTTCTCTATTTCGCTCTGGAACCCACACTCAAAACAGATATTGGTGATTAAGAAATCCATCACTAAAGCAATCGATCGCTACATCAAACACTTTTTCCACCTACAAAATCCTTCGTAGTAGCCTCGACACTGTCTAGTAACACTGGTTGAGTTTCAATATAAAAGAAAGCCGTCACTTCGTTGAAGTAACGGCTTTTTGTTAATACAACACACGGATATTGCTAGCCGTGATGATGCCCACAATCAGAAAACTGCTCCATCGCGGTATGTAAACAGCATTCGTAATTTGACAACTGTTCATCATTTAAGATCCCGCGAGGATTAGTCTCAGTATCATTAAGTGAGACGTACTCTCTACCTTGTTTCTTAGCCACAAATTCTTCCTTTGTTTTACGCAATAGTTCTTTGTCCGTCATTAATTCAAGACCCTGGGCAGCAAGTACATGCGCGGCTTGTAAACCTGATTTTTGACCAATGCTCATACCATTACATGCGGTACAACCCCATTGGTGCGGTGGAATGCCTTTTGGCCATGAAGCAAAAATCACCCCCATCGTTGGTACATTCCAACTAATGTCACCCACATCCGACGAACCACCGACTTCTAAACCTTTCTGCGGCTCCATCACGTCTGTTGCTAAGCCTAATTCTGGCTTACCCATTTCTTTTTGGATCGATTTAGCAAATTGTTGCTCTTCTTCTGTCCAATCGATTGGGAAATAACGATTGAGGTGTTGCGTAATACTCGTTGCTAACACATCGTTAGGTAGGCAATCATAAATGCCCCCTAAGTTAGTCATTTCCGAGCGAGTCTGTGTCGCCATTGCCGCACCTTTAGCAATATCTTCCAACCAATCTTTGTGCTCACGCACATTATCGGCACTCTTACCACGATAACGAACTAGCACTTTGGCGTAATCCGGAACCACGTTCACTGCCGAGCCACCATTAAGGATCTGATAGTGAAGGCGGCTGGTTGGCTCTAGCTGTTCACGCATCATATTTGCTGCCACAATGAACACTTCAGCGGCGTGCAATGCACTACGACCTTCCCATGGCGCAGCCCCTGCGTGAGCGGTCACACCATGCCACTCAAAAACAAGATCAATGGATGCTGCCGAGTGGAAATTTATCGCCGTGTTAACCATTGCAGGGTGATTATGGAGGCAAACATCAAGCTCATTAAATAGTCCTGTCGCTGCCATGTAGTTTTTGCCATTCAAAGCTTCTTCTGCCGGGCAACCATACACTTTTATCGTGCCAGGAATGTTCTCTTTTTCCATGTGGTTCTTCAGTGCGATAGCGGCACCAATGGATGATGAACCAATCAAATTATGACCACAGCCATGGCCATTAGTGTTGCCACTTTTTGCAGGCTGTTTATAAGGCACAGTATCATTCCCTAGGTCTGGCAGCGCATCAAATTCAACCAGATACCCCACCACTGGTTTACCTTGCCCCCAGCTCGCTACCCAAGAGGTGGCAAGGTCCGCTATATTTCGTTTTTCAATTGTAAAGCCATGCTGTTCCAAAACGGCGCTTTCTAGTGCTGAGCTTTTAAACTCTTCGTAGCTTAACTCGGCAAAGTCCCATACATTAGAAGCCATGTTCCAAATCACCTGTTCTAGGTTTTTTACTTCTTTGTCTAGTTTTGTGTAATTAGTCATTGCTTGAATCCTATTGAATAAATTGAAGATTTACTTTCTCAGCACGAAAAGCGTTTGCCTAATTGCCCTGAGAACTTGCAAATGATTATACCCATCACTAAACCTTCCAATAACTTCAATATGACGGACCAAATCCTACAAAATACGCTTTCCACTAATAAAAAAAGCGCCTTTCGGCGCTTTAAATATGTCTATTCATTATCACTAAACGGTAAGTTTACGGGGCCAGCTAACCCGTTCAAAAAGCAACGCATTAAACTGAAATGTCGCCATTACGATAAATAAAAACACTAACGTCGTCAGAGGGGAAAGGACGTTGTAGCTTGGTACCAGCTCTGTCGCACTGCCCACCATATTTATCAATGCATTTCCTAACAGCAATCTCACCGACATAAGGTGCCATTTCTCTAGTAGCGAGTACCCCACAACAATATTGAGAAAAAATACCAGAGCCAACTGCCATGATGCGGTCAGCATTGGAAACAAGAATACGTACTGCGCTAATACCAATGCGGCAAATGTCATATAAATCAGCATTACTGGCGCTGCCAATTTTGCTGGAGCCGTGGCAACGTTAGCAGCCACGATCAAGCCAAATACAGGAAACGAGGCTCCACCAGGAATTGGCATCAATATCCACATCGCAATAACAGACAGCGATAAACCCAACGCAGTTAACATCCCTCTGAGTTGCTTGGTACGAAGGTCGTTCTCGAGAGTATTCATGGTTTGCACAGGGATCGACATCAAGGCTTGAGTGGTATTCGAGCTCCCTGAAAGTAGTGCTCGCATTTCTGTTATTAACGCTGCCAGTTCTTGTTGACGGCTTACCCGATTATTTTCGGCCGCCAGTTTTCGGCTCACATACACCAAGCCATTAACCAAGCACTTTAACTTTGCTTTGCGCTCTGCCAAGACGGTTTTATCAATCTCTGGCAGTGTCAGTATATCGCTGATAAGAAGAATGTTTTTCTTCCTTTCCTCTGGGCTCACTTGCGGCGTTTCACCATTAAGTTCTTGCTCCAAACTATCAAAGGTAGCTACCGCCAAGCGATGAAACTCACTCTCACTGGTTGTGGGCCATACGAGTCGATAGACCAGCGAGAAAATCACCACCCCAAGCACCGTGTCCTGAAAGCGCAGTATGGCGGTTGATAGGCCAGCAGCACCACTGTCGATGCCTGCGCTGGAAATAACCAGACACACGGTAATAGCAATGTTGTAAAGATAGCCTCTTCGCTTATCAAAGTTCATAAAGACGCAAAACATCAAAAAGGCGACGATAGACGCCAAAAAGGCCATTCTCTGCTGCGAAAACAATCCTAAAATGATAAATGCCGTCACAGCACCTAGCAGAGTACCCATGGCACGGTTTTGTGATTTTAGCGCCGAATAACCATAACTATCCGTCAACGACAAAACAAAAACCGTCAACATGACCCAAGAGGATTTCTGCCACCCCAGCCAATGGACTGTGAGCAGCGAAAGTGACAGTGCGAGCCCCGTTTTTATTGCTTGTTTCGTGGTATGTTTCAACATGGGTTAACCTCTGTAAGCAAATGGATTACTTATGGACTTGAACAGAGGCCGTTGCCCCGACTCTTAACTGAACATCTTCTGGTACAGCGTTGAGTTTCACTTTGACTGGGATTCTTTGAGCCAGTCTAATCCACTGAAAGTTTGGGTTTACATTAGGAAGCAGTGCATTACCCGTACTACCGTCGGTCTTGGATATGCCATAACCTATGCTCTCTACTTCGCCTTCTAATGTGACATTTTGATCCGATAACAGCACCACTCGCGCAGGTTGTTCAACATCTAAGTCTGCAATATCGGTCTCTTTAAAAAAGCCTTCCACCCAAAAACTGTTTTCATCAATTAATGCCACTACAGGGCTATTCGCAATGACTTGAGCGCCAATATGATGACGCAGATTGGTAATATAACCGTCCGTTGGAGCAACCACTCGGGTGTAGCTTAGGTTGAGCTCTGCTTGTTCAACTTGGGCATGCGCTAGCGAAACATTCGCCGCGGCAGATTCTACGGCTGTCTTAAAGTTGTCTAACGTTAACGTTGATACCGCACCGTGCGAGCGAGCTTCCAACCCCGTAGCTCGACTGAGCTCATTCTCTGCTTTGTTGAGCAGCGCTAGTGCCTGTTCTTGTGCGGCTTTTGCTTGCAATAACGCGACTTGGTACGGTTTCGGGTCGACAACAAACAGTAGATCACCACGCGCGACACGCTGATTATCCTTTACGGCTATGTCGACTATAGTGCCCGTCACACGTGGAGTGATTTGAATAATATCGGCACGAACCTGACCATCGCGCGTCCAAGGGTTTTGTTCATAGTGGGAATAGGAAGCATAGCCAGCAGTGCAGGCCGCTACCGTCAGTATTGCTGTAATCAAATAACGTTTCATAATCTCTAACTCTTAAACAAATGGGATAAATAAGCCAATAAATGCACTAACGAGTACAAATAGGCTCAGTTCAAAAATGGCTGGGATAGCAATCCATCGATTCCCACCGAGTTTCGCTGTCGCAATCACCAAACCATTAGTGATGAGGTAGGCGATAAAAGCGATAAACAATAATGGGGGTAAGTACACCTCCCCCAAGGTAAATTCATGTGGCATAGCCGCTCCGAAAATTAAAAGAAGAATGTCGAGAGCGTTAGCCTTTGTCTCTCGAGAACTTGCGAATGATTTTACCCACCTTTTCTCCCTTCACTAACTGCCTTATGATGGATCAAATCCTACGATTCACTGTTCTCTGCACACGTGTTTAGGGAGCGGTAGAACTAACAACCAAAACCATGTGATATACCAAAAAAAACCTCCTGAGTTTGCACTCAGGAGGCTGTCGTCGTTGATTAAAAGGTGGTTTTGTTTCAGCGCCTATATTAATCGGCTAAGCTAAATCATATTAATCGACTAGGTAATAGCTAAGTAAGCCAGAAGCTTGAAGCCCATTAAGACGACCATGACTGAGAGTCGGGTCATCGCCCGCCTGGTTGTATCGATCCCAATCAAGCTCCAGCGCCAGTTCACCCTGCTGGTCGATGACCATGACACTGTCTGTCGACGGCTCATATTGGTAGTCTTCGAATAAGCTGTCACTGAACCATAGGCGTGACAGTGAGTTCATCAGTACCAAATCTTTTTTCGATGGAGATACTTGCGTACTGTCCAATCGAAGAGGCTTATTGAACACAAATGGTAGCTCAGAGCCATGACATGAGCCGCTCACACAGCTGATCGTTTTCAGCAAATCACCGAGGCTCATTTCGCCTTCTTGACCATTGGTGTTATACGCCCATACGTTAAAACTTGGCTTGTAATCAAAGTGGTAGAGGCTCACTGGCTGTTGAGACTCCTGCGTCTTTTGACGAGCAGGTCCCATAAACATCATGTCATTCATCAGCGTGTTAAACTGAGCCATGTTCTTCACCGCGAGTAGTAAGTCATTTTCGCGATGTGGGGCAAAGTCATTGAAAGCCATAATCTGAGACGTCTGTTCACTATTTCCCAGCCCAAAGAACAAGTGATTAACCGCTTCATAAGCCGTAGCAGGTAAGCTTGGTAGCTCAATCGCTGACTGAGGACGATCTTCTTCTTGCTGTAGCATCTGAGTTAAAGCCGTTACGTTTGCTTCATCTTGTAACCAGGTTTGCAGTGTGTCTGTCAGCTCAACAGGCGTCATCATTTCCAAAGACTCAGGTTGCGACTCTTGCACCAACTCTAAGATTTTAGGGATCAGAAACGTCAGTCTCGGTAACATCGTCATCGTATTGGCGTCATCATCATTCACCCCAATGACCGTCGGCACCGCAAAGTCCTCAGAAAATGGCTGAGCAGCGTATTCACTACAAGAGACAAACCCCATATTCTCGCAAGCCATGTAAGGTGAAAATGGCATAAATTGGGCCATCGGTGTACGCTCAGCACTCGTGCCTAATGGGTCAATACTTTGAGTCAACCAGCCCGTCAGGCGATTCACAGGATTGAGGACTTCTTTTTGTGCGGCAAGGACTTCTTCCGTTGACGCGTCTTTTAAATCTAAGCCGTTGTCCTGACTCTTCGCACTTTTATAACTGCGATACTCAAAACCGTAAGGGTTACTTTGCATGATCGCGCGCTGGAAATAGTGGTTTGGTAGCTCACCGTTCAACATTTGTTGCTGAAGCAAACCAATCGACATCGCGCCCGCGCCCTGCCCCATAATCGTCACGTTGTTTGAGTCACCACCAAAGTCACCGATATACTCTTGTACCCACTCTAACGCTCGAGCTTGATCGCCAAGGCCATAGTTGCCATCGACACCTTCACCTTTCACCCAATGGCTGCCCAAAGCGCCCAAGCGGTAGTTCAGCGTTACCATGATAAATGGGGTATTATCGTCGATACCTTGAGCCACCACAGTGTCACCATGAACCAAAGGTTCAGAGCCTGCACCATACTCAAAATCACCGCCGTGTAAAAAGACATAAACAGGGAGACTGTCTCCCGATTGAGTCTCTGCTGGTCGCCACACATTGAGATTTAGACAGTCTTCATTTTGTGGTTGAGTGGTTTTTTTCAGCTGTGGGCACGCGGCGCCAAACTGAGTCGCATCGACGTCACCTTCTAGTGACTGAACCTGACTGTGTTCAAAACGTTCAGCGGAAGCAAAAGTAATCCCCTTAATCACTTCAATACTTTCCAGTTTCTCTTCACCAGACAATGTTCTAATCACTACTGACTCTTGCATGGCATGAACATTGGCGTAACCAAGGTCAACCATCACGGGTTGAGCAGGCTCAGGCTTGAGCGGCGTTGGCTCTACCGGACCTGTCAGTTCATCAGAGCTCTCATTGCTACAAGCAGAAAGTAGCAGGGCGATGGACGCAGCGATAAGTTTAGGCTGTATAGACATGTAGTTGCTCACTTATAATTAATATCTAAATTCTGTTATTTAGCTCAAGCAAGCCTTTCCTTTTGCTAACCCACTTCTTGTGACTGTTTGTGCTGACTTGTGATGAATTATAGGGAGATAGTCGACAACGCAGTAATCGCGTTTGACGGACGCTATCCACTCAATCCCGTTTTCTTTAGAAGCCACTGCCTAGTGTGATATAGAAAGCGCCTTCATCATCACTGCGTGCAATATCGACGCCCATATGAAGGCCATAGCGACGCGCTATCTGGTATCGAAAGCCTGCACCATAGGCACCAACGCTCTGATTATCAGAATATTGACTATCCATTTTAGCGACCCCTGCTCCATAGAACGCCGAGACTTTCCAGCGATGATCAATGTCATAGGTCACCTGCGTTTGTGCGGTCGCAACCTGGTCACCTTGATAACGAAAAGATGAGACACCACGCAGTTTAATGTAGGGCTTTGTCGTCGGCGCAACAAACTCATCCTTAGTGTCGAACTTGTCGTAATTACCTGCAAACCCCAATGTCCATTTATCATTGAGCGGGACATACCCCTCGCCGGCCACATTCCACTTGGTGTAATTGGAGTCACTGCCCAGTTTTGAGTCATACACCATGTATTCACTGCTCACCTTGTAGCCATCGGTAGGATAAAACAGATTATTGCGAGTATCGTATTCAGCCAGCAGCCCTAAACCCGAAGTCACCTCTTTATTGCCTATTGTAAGATCCAGTAATTTACTAACCACCGTATTATCCGACTCAACCGTGGTATAAGAAGCCAACTGCTTCACCCCCAACATCAAGGGCGTTTTAGCAATGCGAAATTGCAGCTGCTGGAGCATTGCGACACCAGAAGTTTGTGTATTAAAACTAAAGGTATCCTGAATAGGAGGTAATACAGGCCCAAAGCCGGGAAAATCAATATCTTGATAAATATTAAGGTTCATCTGACCGCCACCTACTCCACCGATGTAGCGGATAGTATCGCCATGCCATGTATGGCGGTGGCCTGCAAATGCGAACCAAGAACCATTTTGTGTGCCTGCAGCCCCTACTGCGGTTATCGCAGCAGGCATCAGCTGCGCACCACCATCTAAAGAGGTCAGTGCAGCCTGTTTTCGCTGCTGCTTTTGCTCTTCGGTTTCATGCATAAAGACGCCAACCAAACCACCACCGTAGCCTACCGCGGGTTCAGTAATCACAATGGGCACAGGAAGAAAGCCCACTGCGTTCTCTGCGATATGATGCCCCATATCAAATTGACCATCTGCGTCATCAAAAAACGACCCAAGACTTGGAGTGGATAGCACTGCGCAGCTCACTGCCAACGCCGATAAAGAAGTTATATTTCGCATTATATTGCCTTTTATTCATGTCAGAGTTACCTCTGATAAAAAGCATCCATGCTCGAATCGGTTACCCTAAGTTAGGGCTGATTAAAATTACTTGCCGTGGTTGATAATGGCCCAGCGAGGAACCACCATTTGCTTTTGAATCGATAGGTGGCGGATATAAACAATCAAGCCAGCTGAAAGGAGCGCACCAATCTGAGAATACTGTGGGGCGAAAGACAGAACTAAGCTGTAAGTCAAGCATCCCAACGCAACCGGGATGGCGTATAACTCTTTAGTGAGTAATAAAGATGGGCGCTGAAGCAGAACATCTCTTACGATCCCCCCACCTACCGCGGTGATGGTTCCAAGAATGACTGGAGCCACTGGTAACCCAAACCCCATTGACCATGCTTTATAAGTACCTTGCACAGCAAACATCGCAATCGCGAGTGTGTCGATATAGAGATACACCTTATTGATGCTTTTCAATTGCATTAAAGGAAAAAAGAAAAAACCAAATACACTCGCCGCACACGCAATCGTGATATACGAGATATCGATAGACCAAAAAACCGGTGCATCTAAGATGCAGTCTCGTATTGTTCCACCACCAACCGCAGTGATAATACCGAGAACAATGACCGTAAAAATATCGACCTTTTTGTCTAGGGCGGCTAATACCGCTGAAAGGGCAAAAGCGGCCGTACCAAGTATGGTTATCGATTCGATGACGAATTCACCAGTAGACATATAAGTTGCTCCAAAAATACAGGGGAAGTTGATGGAATGATTTTATCGCGGGGTCACTTTCTCTCTAACTCGCATATGCAGGACATCATCAGCCCTTCTTGAAATAGGCGATATTTGAGCCAAAAAAAAGAGCGTCATTTCTGACGCTCTCACTAGTACTTTTATTACTGGCCTTTACATCTACTTCACGCTATTGCGAATGGCTTTACCTGGGTAGACTCCCTTCAATACTTTTGAGTCTTCGACAACGACAGTTCCGTTAACGACAACATAAGGGATACCTGTCGCTGGCAAGCCTGGCTCCTTCAGAGTTGAGTTATCTTGTACTGTCGCAGGGTCAAACATGGTGATGTCTGCGTCAGCACCCACTTGAAGACGACCTTTTTTACTCATTTGATCAACACCATTTTCCTCTAGGAATTTGGCTGGCATGTAAGACATTTTTGAGATAGCGGTCATGAGTGGCATCAAACTCTCTTCACGTACCATTTTCAATACACGTGCCTGAGTTCCCGCTGCTCTTGGGTGTCCTTGCAAACCTTCATATGGCGTATTCCAGCTGTAAGCCATCATGCCATTGGATGTCATCAACGGAAATGAGTCACTACCAATGATTGTGGACTCATGAGACAACGCATTTTTCAAGTCTTCGTTCGTTGCACCATAGAACATCACACTCGCACCTGGATTCTCTTTCAGTAACTGCTCATAACGCTCTTTGGTCAGCGGTTTCATTGTCTCTGTTTCAATGATGTCAGAATAATCACGTCCCATATTACGCTGATAGTTTTCAGGATCTAGATAGTCTGCGGCAGCAATGGTGGCGCCAAAATTATAAGGATAGATTTCTGCCATTACGCGATACCCTTTTTGTCTGGCATCATCAAGCATTTTTAGCGCTTCCGGCGTTTCATTAAGTGTTTGCTGATGCATATGCTGAACCAGCAAACCACCGCCATATACGCCTACGTTCGACAGCATTTCTTGCACGCTCAACAAACCAGAGGTCGGTGGCAGTTGACTTGAGAAACGACCGTGAAGATACGTGGACACACCGTATTCACCAGCTAAGCGTTGCCACTCTTTCGTTTCAATCATTGTTGTTGCTTTTGACATGTAACCCACTGGTACGCCAATACCAAGACCACCAGCACTCAACTCCTGATCGACTAACTCAGTGATCCGCTCAATCTGCTCTGAGCTCGCAATATCGGTCAAGGCTACGGAGTTAATCTTAGACGCTTTCATTTCTTCAGCATCAAACAGATCATTAACCATGGTACCCGTACGAGACTGGTAATCCTTGTTAAGCACCTTTGTACGTATACCCGCTGCTGACACGCTAGCACCAAAGTTAGTTTGTGAACGACCTTCCAGACGTGCGTACCAGTTGCTTACCGGATAGGCACCAACTTCCAACGCGAGTGGTGTCGTCACACCATTACGTAATTGCAATTTTTGCATAACAGGAATAGCGACAACGTGAGAGTGCGTATCGATAAAACCAGGGGCAACAACCAAGCCACTCGCGTCAATGACTTTGTCACCCGTGATCGCTTTGTCAGTGATCTCTGCAATTTGGCCGTTCTCGATCGCTACGTTCGCCACTTTATCCATGCCAGTTTCAGGATCCATCACACGACCATTCATAATGACGAGATCGTAGGCAAAAACGCTCGGCGATAAGGCAACCATTAATGCCAAAGCGGTTTTCTTCAATGTGTTAGTAGAGGTAACTTTCTTCATATTTTGTTTCCTGCATCAATTTAAAAATCAGTAAATAGTAAAAGCGACTTGCTTTCTCTGATGGCTATTATTGACGACTTTCATGCAACTAATAACTCTCACATGACGGATCAAATCCTTCAAAAAACTGACTATCAAAGTAGGCAGTAGGAAGCAAAAAAATATTACAATTTAAATATCAGTCTGTTATAGACAAAAAGCAGCCAGTCACAAAATTGTGAAGAGGCTGCTTTTCTAAGTAGGTGAGTCTAAAAGTAGAATTTATAATTTGCCCAAACCACCGTGTCTGAGATGTCGATCGATTGACTCGCAGACCTCATATACCCCGAGGTGTTATCCACTCTTAACTGACCCCATCGCGTCTTGTCTTTAGAAAATGGCGTTGCGATCATAACTGTTGATTTGAGTAGCGATGTTTCTATCTCTCCGTTTAGATAATTGTACTCCGGCCAAGCTCCAATATAAGTACCATCATCACCCAATGTATACATGGCATAAAATGCCGCCGAAGCACCAAAAGCCTCTTTCTCTGTTACGCCCATCGCAGCCGTTGAATTACTTGAGTATTCACCCGCGAGAACACCTAGTCTTGGAAAAAGTTGTAACCCTTTAACTCCCGCATTAATCGCTGCCACACCACCAACTGAAGCTGACGTGAACATTGAGTTGTCGATAATATCCACACTAAGCGCAGCACGAGGCACAACATTATTACTAGTGGTAAAAACATGAAAATACTGCATACGACTGTCGGAGTAATGACCCTCATTATCCATGGTTCCCTCTACGGTCAACATACCCGTCTGACCATTGTCGAAGTGGAAATCACCGGAAATAGAGCCCTTTAAACTCCCTTGGTTACTAAGACCAAAATACGCTGAAGTACTCGTCTCCGTTAAATCTGAAGGATTAGGAGCATCATCTGCCATTACTGGTGAGATCATCCCGAGAGCGGCAACTGACAGCGCCAGTTGAGTCAATTTATTCATTTTTGCTACCTGTAAGGTTTTAAGTCAATGGTGGCTATTCCTTCAACGAAAGTAGTGGCGGCATCCAGCCCATCGGTCGCTATTTTCACCATTAACTCTACAACCCTAAACTCGCCTATGACGGACGAAATACATCAAAAGTCGACTGTAGTGCCGCTTTGTAAGCTGACTAAACACGGGAAAGAGGGGTTGATGAGGATACCATTCGTCATAAGCGATTGTGAGT
Source organism: Vibrio wakamikoensis (assembly GCF_050337275.1). NCBI lineage: Bacteria > Pseudomonadati > Pseudomonadota > Gammaproteobacteria > Vibrionales > Vibrionaceae > Vibrio > Vibrio wakamikoensis. The sequence goes on from NZ_JAKJST010000018.1 coordinate 24,867, forward strand.
GGCGCAGAGCTATACCTATGATGAGAGCGGTAACTCACTCAACCCTAGAAGGTTCAATGATGAAAACTGTCTACAAATCTCTACTTTTATGTTTCGCAGCACTCGCGACTACGGCAGGTAACGCGTCTGAAGTGTTAACGTTAACCTGGAAAGATCTCGTTCCTGAAGATCAGCAAGAAATGATTCAGCAAGCGTCAGTACAATTTGTATCCGACCATAGTGGAGAGGCACCAGAACAAAATAAAATAGGTAGCTTTCAAACAGACCTCGCTGGCAAAACCGTTCGTATTCCCGGTTTTGTTATCCCTTTAGAAGGCGACAACGAGAAAACCACCCAATTCTTGCTCGTTCCATATTACGGAGCCTGTATTCACGTCCCACCACCACCGATAAATCAAATAGTCTTCGTTGAAGTACCAGAGGGGACTGCTAACCAAGGACTGTGGGATGTGGTGTATGTGACTGGTACTTTATCTATTGAAGATAAATCTACAGACATAGCGGATTCAGGATATGTGCTACAAGATATTAAAGTTGAGCAGTATGAGGATCAATGAGCTAAAAAAAACCGTTAGACTGTTAACCAGTCCAACCGGGTTTAGTAATTCAAAAGCAAACCTTATTGTCTTCCGACAACAGGTGTCGGGGGACAATAAAGTCTGATCAAAAAACTAAGCTTTTAGCCTTTCAATGACGATACTAATATCTATAGATTGATCATTTTTGTATTAGACTGCACGAACTACAGGTCATAGCTTGACAATAAAGTTTGATCAAAAATTTATACCCGAGTCGCTTAGTGATCACATAGAGACACATCCAAACGTAACGCCCCTATGAGCATTCACCTGTTAGGTCAAACGCATAAAGACCAGTACTAAATATGCCCGTCAAGACTGCAAAACTAAGCCTTAAATTCAAAACTATTGTTCATCAAAATTAGACTATAGAGTTTGAAAGATAATATGTAATTATTCTTTGAATTAAACAATACTGAGGGCATGAAATGGAAAAAACAACCCCGCCTGGAACTGTCTCTTCAGTACTAAAGGTGTTTACTATCGTCTCTGCCTTGGCTGACCAAAAAGAGGCCTGTCTAACTGACCTCTCAAAACAATTGAGAATGTCGAAAGCGACGACCTTGCGTTTTTTACAAACAATGAGAAGTTTAGGATTTGTGCATCAAAAAAGAGGGGAAGAGAAGTACCTATTAACATCGAAGCTATTTGAGCTTGGTTCAAAAGCGCTTGAGCATGTTGATTTAATCGACGCGGCAAACAAGGAAATGACAGTTGTCTGCGGTGCCTTTAATGAAACTGTTCACTTAGGAGCCATTGATGAAGACGCAATTATTTACCTTCACAAAATAGATTCAGACTATCGCTTTCGAATGCATTCAAGAATTGGTCGACGAAACCCTCTCTACAGCACCGCAATTGGCAAGGTTCTCATGAGCTACCTATCTGAGCCCGGAATCAGGAGGCTTCTCGCTACTGTGGAATTCAAAGCTCACACAGACAAAACACTTAAAAATGTTGAGCAACTCCTGGCTGAGCTAGATTGGGTCAAGCATCAACATTATGCGGAAGATATTGAGGAGCAAGAACCGGGGTTACGATGCGTCGCTGTACCTGTGTTTGACCGATTTGGAGAAGCTGTCGCAGCGATTTCAATCTCTTTTCCGACTAATCGATTTGATGAAAAAAGAAAACACGATTACCTCAACTCATTACAACACGCTGCTCGTAACATTTCCAAGAACCTCGGGTATCATCATTACCCTGTATAGTATTTGAGCTTTATAATGATCACACATTTTGAAGAGCCACTCCGAAAAAGAGAGGCTCTCCTAAATGCTAACTAAAGCGATATTCTATTCACCCACTTATCGAGTCTAGAATAGCTATTATCCTCGATAACAACATTCGTCGTTTCTCTACCATCCTCCGGACGAAGGACGATACCCCATGTCGTTGTGTCTTTCTCCCGTGAACCGTCTTGCGTGATTCCGTTTATTATATTTTTTGTCACACGATTACTGCCCTGAACCCCATTGAGCGCAATACCTTCGTATTGTTTTCCATACTTGTTTGTCGGCGTAGGAGAGTCGGCAACAATCGAACCAAGGTTATCGATGCGATTACTGTCTATCACCACATCGTTAGCACGCTCGACACTGATGGGTCTGACTGAGTTTGACACACTATTTTCAGAGATATTGACGTTAGTTGCAGTCCAACCGTCATACACTCTTTTGATACTCAAACCTACAACGACATCGTTCATAACATTGTTTTGCATTTTGATATTATCAGCGCCTCGTTTACTAGTTATGCCATCATAGGCTCTTTCTACGTAGTTATTGACGAGCGTGAAGTGGTCTCCATACTCTCCGGACTCGCCCCCAGCAGAGACATAGATTGCTGCATCACGAACGCCAAAGAAGCTGTTGTTTCTAATGATTGCCTTTAGTGCTCCCGTCATGAGAATTCCACTATCTCCACCCGCTAAGTAGTAAGGATCCGTATCATTTTGAGTGCCTATGAAAACAATATTCTCTATGAGTAGTTCATTTAGTTTGCTCTTACCTGAGCTTGTCGCACCACGAATTGAGAGCGCATCTGCTGTCTGCTTTGTTCCTTCTCTTCCTTCCGGGGTCTTATGACGAAAAGGAACAACAGTAGAAACCTTGGCTTTTGACATATTGAACGTGCCACCAGTCCAATCAAAATTTGCTAGCACGCTCGCACCACTACACACATCTGATTTTGATGAATGCGTATCGAAACTAAACATATCTCCATCCAACTGCTCGGTAGCAATAAAACGAGCCTCACTAGCGTCTACTTTAAGATCGTTTCTCAAGTAGATTTTTGTATCTTGGCTAATGTAATAGGTCCCCGTAAGTACCAACTCAGAACCAGTATTCGTGGCTTGCTGGAGCGCGGCTTGGAGTTTACTTGTATCACCTTTGGGGTTTATCGGAGTGGAAGTACAGTCTTCTGCGACTGCTGCGCTAGATACCAAGGATAGAATGAGGAAGGAAAGCTTTTTTGACAAATGATTGCAGTTCATAAATTTCTCTTGTTTTGTTTCAGTTATTGTTTAAATGAGCACTCTATTAGAGTTATAAAACTAAGGCGTCTGCCCTAGCGAGTTAATTAATCATTTGATGTAAATGGGGATCCAACAAGGTAATTTATTGCCCGTAGTCACGTCATCATTTGCCTGTAATATTCGACTCCTAAAAGTAAGAAATTAATGATAGTTCTCTATAAACTAAAAAACCCTTAACGAGAATTAACTCATTAAGGGTATGGTATCATCTTATTTATTAGGCGATTGCTGACGCTTTTGTGACTTTAGTGCTTTCAAGTTTACGTTCAGACCTAACTAACAAGGTACCGATCAGAGCGAGAATCGCAGCGATAATGACAAACAGCATTCTTCCCCACAATGGGTTTGGTACTAGAGTCAGGCAGAGAATAAAGACAGACGCAATAAGTACCATCTTACCAAGCACACTGTTCTGCTTATTATCCATCGCAACACTTTCTGGGCAGTCTTCAACGACAACTTCTGTGTCCACATTGGTAAAGAACTGTTTAACTTCAGCTTCTCGTTGTGCTGGCAGCCCCTTGTAGAAGAACTGTGAACAAACAAAGAATGGTAGTGTAATCGACATGTGTCCGATCAAACCTAGCGTTACCGATTTCATCTCTGTATATTCACGTGACGTCAGCGGTTGATCTAAACCCAGAATCGATTGCAGCGCTTCCGGTGTTAGAACAAAGGCGATAAACCCTGATACACACATACCTACGATCACGGTACCCCAGCCTGCCCAATCAGGTGTTTTCCTAACAAAGAAACACATGATCGAAGGAATGAGGATCGGGAAGCCGATAAGCGTGCTCACCAACATCGTTAAATCAAACAGACCAAACTCTCTCAATGATGTTAGGAAAAGCGCTGCAACAATAATGACGATACCAAACAGAGCCGTTAGTAGCTTACTCACAAAGATTAGGTGTGACTCAGAGTGGTTTTTACAGAAGTATGGTTGATAAACACTCTTCAGAATAATACCTGCATTGCGGTTTAACGCTGAGTCCATCGAAGACATGGTTGCAGCAAACATCGCAGCAAGCATCAAGCCAACCATACCTACAGGCATTTCACGACTAACGAACATAAAGTAGGTCGCGTCAGCCACTTTGTGACCTAGACCAGCCAAGCCCCATGTACTTGTATCTGGGTAATGTGCAGCTACATACCACGCAGGCACAAACCAAAGTAATGGGCCAATAAGCATTAACGTACCCGCTAAGATCGCTGCTTTACGAGCGTTTTTGGTATCTTTTGCCGCAATATAACGGTAGGAGTCAACCATATTGTTGGTGCTAAAGAACTGTTTAATAAACATGAAGATAAACCAGCCAACAAACAAGTAAGCGTGGTTGTACCCGTCTCCAATAAATGGCTGTTCAGGAAGACCGGCCTCAAGAAGTGGTGTCAAACCACCAGACTTCCAAATCGCGACTGCGCCCGTGACTAACGTCATAGTTGTCAAGATGATCATCTGCATGAAGTCTGACGCAATCACCGCCCAGCTGCCACCAACGAGAGACATGAACAACACCACTGAACCAGCAACAATAATTGTTAGCTCTAGCGGCAATCCAATTACAGCACTAGTAAACACAGCCAGTGCATTAATCCAAATCGCAGCCTGGAGAACACTCAGTGGAACATTTGCCCATGTGAAAACTTGCTCGTTCACTGGACCAAGTCGCATACGAACACCTTCCAATGGTGTGTCTACTCGCATCTGACGTGCTTTTGCTGCAAAAAACAAATAGTTACACAGGTAACCAAGAGCGTTTGCATAAAAAACGGTTGTCGCTACTGCAAATCCACCTGTTAGTGCCTTACCCATGTGGCCAGTAAACGTCATGGCACTAACTGCTGTCATGAATGATGTGGAACCCACCATCCACCAGAGCATTTTACCGCCCCCACGAAAATAATCACTTGTGGAGTTACTGAAGGATTTGAATAAGACCCCAATTGCCACAAGGAAGCCAAAGTAAACCAGTACGATTGCTATATCAACCATGTTTCTTCCCTTTCATTATTTTATTTCAACGTAATTTATTCTAATTTGCTCGTTCTACCCGAACATTAATCACAATCTCACCTGAATAGATAAGTGACAAAAGAATGTAGAATAAAAAGTCTATTCCATCTATTCATGAGTCACCAATTCTTCATTTGAGAAATAATTTCACAATCAATTAAAACCAACATAGTAAAGTTACAATCTATACCGACTTAGTGAAATGATAATCTTTGGTAATTTTGAGGGCAAAATTTGCATAGTGTGTGAGTTAAAATAACTGAGAATTGATCGCGTTACTGGATGAGCAATCCACGTCGGTTAAAAAGGTAATCACCAAGATGCTCCCCCTCTAAGATCTCTCAATGCTCGAAAAAAGAGCCCGTCATGGATGACGGGCTCACCGATTTAACTCATTGGGTAAAACTACCCTAGTGACTTCATGTACAGCGCTAGCACTTCATCAGGGGTCATGCTGACAGGATTTCCACCTGCGCATGGGTCTGCCAATGCACTATCCACCCAGGCTTTTACGTCTTCTTCTGTGACACCTAACTGGCCAAACCCAGCGGGAATTCCAACACGCGAGCTGAGTTCACGTATAGCCTTCACAGCTTCAAGACTCGCCTGCTCTTCAGACATCCCATCAGTGTTGCACCCTAGGGCAACAGCCAGCTTAGCAAACTTCTCTATTTTATGTGGCCGGTTAAACTCACACACTAATGGTAAGAGAATCGCGTTGCAGACCCCGTGCGGTAGGTTCTTATGTGCGCCTGCAGGGTGTGCCATGGCATGAACCATCCCCAATCCAGCACTATTGAATGCCATACCCGCTAGGAACTGGCCTAATGCCATTTTCTCTCGCGCTTCGATATTTGAGCCATCCTCGACGGCATGAGGTAAGTACTGGCTAATCACGCGAACAGACTCTAACGCAGAGTGGTCGGTTAAGGTGTGTGCTCCCACTGAAACGTAAGCTTCAATAGCATGCGTCAGAGCATCCATACCCGTTGCTGCCGTAACATCCGCGGGTAAGCCAACCATAATGCTAGGATCATTCACCGAGATATCCGGAATAATATTACTATCAATAATAACGCACTTTACTTTGTTCCTTTCATCAGTAATGACAGCATTACTGGTCACCTCTGCAGCCGTGCCTGCGGTAGTATTGATAGCAAATAACGGTACACCTTGATTCTTTACATTGTTCACCCCTGTATAAAGAGTGATGGGTTGTGGATTTGCAGTCAGGATTTTTACCGCCTTCGCGGTATCAATAGCGCTACCTCCGCCAAAACCAATAATGTAGTTGGCACCGGACTTTTTGTAGGCTTGATACGCTTTATCAACCACTTCGACAGTAGGGTTTGGAACGGTATCGGTGAAGCAAGTGAACGATAAGTTGGACTCTTTAAGAGCAGTAATCAGCGGCTCAAGTAAACCCAGTTCCTTCAACGCATTGTCCGCGATAACGAAGCCGTCTCCAACATCTTTCGAGACTAGATGACCAACCAATTCATTGATCGCATGTTCCCCTGAAATATTAATTTTTGGTAGTGCCAAAGTAAAAGCCATATTTATTCCTTGTAATTAACAACTATATATTTACAAATAATCACAGGTCGATTATTGAAACTCGACCACAAACTTTTAGAGCGCTGATTCACCAGCGACAGAGAGTTAAAGCAAATTCTAGGCTCGATATCTAAAGCGTGAGATACGCAATCAAACTGACCAAAATAACGATCATGGTCGCTGAATAAACGTGGCGTTCAGACATACGTTTCATCAAATGAGCAGCGACAGGAACACCGAGAAATGAACCGATAAAAAACAGGATTGCTGTATGAATATCTGACTGCCCACCTTTTGCATACCCTGCTGCTGCAATGGCAGATAGACACAGTGCCAACACTACCGAAGAGCCAACAGCTTTCTTAATATCCACATGCAGCACATTGTTGAGGACAGGGAGAAGCAAAACGCCCCCACCAACGCCTGTTGAGCCCAAAACGGAGCCACAAAACATACCAGATACAATCGCCTTTTTAGTGTTCGTTTTAGGTTCAGAAGTCATGCCCTGCTTGACCTTAGACGAGCTTTTGAATTTAGAGAACACAGAAATCAAGGAACCAACCATCACAGTAGTCACCAGCCAAGCAACCATCTGCTCTGTCCTTTGTGAGTAAAACGGATGTGTGCTGAAGTAAACGACTAACTGAGTAACCATCAAGGTAACCGGAACCGCTCCAACAAAAAGTAGCGCTATCTTGTTCCAAGATACGTTACGAGCTTTTATGTGTACTAGGGAAGCGTTGATTTTTACCATCGCTGAAATCATACTTGCGGTGCCGACCGCCAACACCGGAGACATGCCACAAAATAACTGCAACATGGGTATTAACAGCACGCCTCCGCCAACCCCCGTTAGTCCCAAACACAAACCAAATATGCTTCCCAAAATCAGCTTCAATACCACTGCATCCGCAGACCACACGTTCGTCAACAGCTCATAGAATGGCATAAACCACCTCCTTAACAAACAAAAACAAAACCCCTTTTTAATTTTTACAATCTAACGTGCCAATTTGTTTTTGGTTTATGGTGTTGATCATATTTCGTCTGTTTTTTTTGCAGTACACTAATCCTTCCAACAGCTCGCAATGACGGCAGAATGACGATACCAATACCAACATCACTAAAAGAGATGACCAATAGAATCACCGTTGGCAAGCGAGAAGCCGTCTACTTTAGTCAAGATAAGGCATCTGGGTTTTATCGCGTTGAAAGTGGATTTATCGGGCTTTACCAGGTAGCAGAAACCGGAAAAGAATCGTTACTAAGATTGTATGGAAAGGGCTCGTATTTTGGGTATCGGTCTCTATTTACCTATCAGCGCTATCCCGCAACGGCAAGGGCAATGGAAGACAGTGTTATCAGTCGGGTGAATGTCCACTCTTTTGAAGACTTGCAACACCTATCCCCCTCACTGACCAAAGCCCTCACAACCGAGGTGTGTCAAGAGTTGGGCGAAGCCGAGCGACGTCTCGTTCAATTTAGTGCTTTCAACGCTAAAAACAGAATCATCGATGCGATACAGCATTTCTTTGCGCACTATCCCCACTATCCTTGGACCTATCGCGAAATTAGCGAATACAGTGCTACCGACGTCACGACGGTGATTCGGTTTTGTAAGTTACTCAAACAATCCGGTGTGCTTTGCAAACACCATCGCAACCCCCACCCGCTCGATCTATCAAAACTGAGGAGCACTCATTGGATGTCCAAGGAAAACGTTGAATGAAAAAGCCCTGTCCTAAGAAGTCACCATGGCGTGAAGAGGGGAACGCACCTGATTATCGTTTCTCACTTGCCAACGAAAGAACCTATCTGGCGTGGATTAGAACATCGCTTGCCTTGTTAGCCGGTGCTATTGCTCTTGACCAACTTACACCAGAGCTTTCAAACCCATTAGTGCGGCTGCTGCTTTCTTGTTTCCTGTGTCTCTGCTCAGGCGCGGTTGGGATCTATGCTTACCGACGATGGTCTCGCAACGAACAGGCGATGAGGTTAAACCAAGAGCTCCAATACACATCGAACATGAAGATAATTAGTACCACCATTTTGGTGCTTACTTTCATCATCGCGTTGGCCATCACTCTATGAGTGCGGTAAATGGTCTGCAGTTAGAACGCACTGTCTTGTCATGGCTGCGGACACAGTTGGTTCTATTTGCCATCGGTGTGGCATTGATAAAGGTGTCGCTCACTCATGATGCCACTCTCATTTATCTATGTGGTGCAACGGCAATGCTGGTTGCCATCATGTGTTCTCTCTCCCACGCGAGAATGATCAAGTTTTTTACTTCAATAATAATAATGCTGATAGCAGCAGCCTACGCCCTAACTATGCTATCTGATGCCTTTTCATAGGAAAACTACAATGAACCAAATTTCCAACTGTCATGTGATGGCCAAACCGTCTGGTTCGGTATGTAATATCGACTGTGACTACTGCTTTTACCTAGAGAAAGAGAAACTCTACCCTGATAGGCAAAAGAACTGGCGCATGGATGAGGAAACGCTTGAGGTGTTTATTCAGCAATACATCGATGCGCAGCAGGGCGATACCGTTCAATTTGCCTGGCAAGGAGGAGAGCCAACACTACTCGGTGTGGACTTTTATCGCACCGTAGTTCAATTGTGCGAACGTTATCGGGGCAACAAAAAGATCTCACACGGTTTTCAAACTAATGGGATTTTGATCAACGACGAATGGTGTGAGCTGTTCAAACAAAACGACTTTTTGATTGGTGTTTCTATTGATGGGCCAGAGGACCTTCATGATGCATATCGCACCAACACGAGCGGCAAAGGTACCCATCGCAAAGTTGTCGATGCGATCGAGTTATTAAAAAAATATGGTGTCGAATTTAATACCCTTACCGTCGTCAACGATAAGAACGTCAAACACCCACTTAAGGTCTACCAATACTTAAAAAGCATTGGATCGAACTTCATTCAGTTCATTCCTCTGGTAGAGCGACAAGAATCCGACCAGCAGACAAACGATACCTGGTTAGTTAACCCAGATCAAAAAGATGGCAAGGTCACGCCTTGGTCAGTCCAACCCGATGAGTACGGTCAATTCCTAAATACCATCTTCGATTACTGGGTCACCAAAGATGTAGGACGAGTATTTGTTCAGCAATTTGATACCACTTTAACGACCTGGCTTGGACAGTCGAGCCCAATATGTGTATTTTCGCCAAGGTGCGGGCATGCATTTGCCATCGAGGCGAATGGTGACCTATTTCAATGTGACCACTACGTCTATCCAGAATATAAACTTGGCAATATCCACGACCGTACAATCAAGTCGATGAACAATAGCGAAGAAGCGATTAATTTCGGACTCAACAAATCTAAACAACTGAATAGTAAGTGTCTGTCATGCCGATATCGATTCGCATGCCATGGTGGTTGCCCGAAACATCGCTTTTTGCCAGGACCAACAGGTGAACTCGACCATAACTATTTATGTCAAGGATACTTTAGCTTCTTCGACCATTCTCAGCATGCGATGGCTTACATGGCAAAGCTGATCAAAAGTGGCCAATCACCAGCCAAGATTATGGATCAGTTCTCGAGTAACACTATGGAAAGGGTGGGTAGCAATGACGCCTGTCCATGTGGCAGCGGGAAGAAATATAAGCGCTGTTGTGCGTAAATGACATCGAGTGACCGTAAGTTATTGAGAACATAAAGTAACCGGGCGAATTGACTAAAAATCCCGGTATCAAAAAAAGTCCATAGTGGCGACACTATGGACTTTATCTTTTAGCATAATAGCGACAATTTGCGCGTTAACTATGCTTCTAAAAAACTGGATCCCTAAAAACTAGACTTCTAGAATTTCGGGGGTCGTTCCTTCGATGCGATAGATCTCGTCAAGAAGAAGTTGTCTAAGCTTCTCTTTAACCGGTTTCAAATCCTCGTTAGCAACTAGGTTTTCTAACTGATTAGGATCGTCTACGAGGTTGTATAAGAACTCTTCTTGATAAACCGCACTTTCTTTCTCAATCAAGCCACTTTGGTCCGGAGCCGATACCGAGTATGTCCATGTGTCAGTACGAATGGCACGGCCAATTTGTGACTCACTGATCTGAATGAAGCTCACATTGTCTTTCTTGGCATTATCAATGTACAAATCTTGCAGCGGTTGACCTTGCATGTAGCTCGGTACATTGATGCCAGCCGCCTTAAGCAGAGTCGGAACAACATCGATAATACTCGCGTGATCGTCAATCACCTGACCCGCTTTCGCTCGTGGATCGTAGATCACGAATGGAATACGGATCGAAGAGTCATGGCATGAGCGCTTGTATTCACTGTTACGTGTCTTGAAGTGAGAGCCGTGATCACTCAGATAGATGATGACCGTGTTGTCATCTAATCCTTTATCTTTCACCGCTTGGCGGATTTTACCCACGTTTTGGTCTAGGTTGTTGCAACACCCTAGATAGTCTGGATACTCCTCAGCCCAATCTCCATCAACAAATGGTTCAAGATCACCAGGCACCTTAAAGTTGCTCCATTTTTCTTGCGACCCATGTGGGCCTTCGTAGGTTTTACGATCATTCTGATGATGCGGCTCTAGGTAAGACAAGAATAAGAAGAACGGCTTCTCTTCTTGGTAATTACCGATGTAATCTGTAGTCAAGTCAGTCAAAAAGTCAGCACGATAAACATCTTCATCCCAACTTACTTTGTTGCCATCGATGTCGAACATGTGTCCACCGTAGCCATGTGAAGTGCCCTCAAGGATATCTGATGCAACCCAGAAGTCTTTATAACCACCGCGATATTGTTTTGGTATTGCTGTGAAACAGTTATCGATCGTTTCACCTGAACTCTCTGTTGGTGCCGCTACAACAAAGCCTTCATGAGCAGTGTTGTTTGACGCTAGGTGCCACTTACCTACGTAACCGACGCTGTATCCCTCGTCAGAAAGAAAGTGAGCCACGGTTTTTTGACCTTGAGGGAGAATAATGTCATTTCGAAAGCAACCTGTTTCGGTTGGATATAGCCCCGTTTGCATTGTCGAACGTGTAGGGCCACATACAGGGTTAACTGTAAATGCGTTCTCGAACATGACACCATCGCGTGCAAGCTCATCGAGATTTGGGGTCACCGGCAATTCCTGACCGTAACAACCTAACGTATCCCAACGCTGTTGATCGCTAAAAATTACAATGATGTTCGGCTTGTTCATATTTACCTCTTGATACTAATTTGTTTCGTAGCTTTAGCTGATCGTCATTACGCTAAATAAAACATCTCTGTTAACTCTGTCGATTTTGGGCTGCTATCAGGATTCGTCTCCATGATATCTTCCATATAACGCCACCATTCCTGACAAGCTTCAGTTTTTGAAACGCAGTTCCATTTTTCTAAGGATTCTAACTCGACATAGCCAAACAGACAACCGGTCTCCTGATCTAGAAAGATAGAGTAGTTGTTTGCTCCCGCTTCTTTAAGCACCGCGACTAACTCAGGAAAAACGTTATCATGACGTTTTTTGTATTCTTCAAACTGACCGGGATTAACTTTGAGTTTAAACGCTTTTCTAATCACCTAACGTCCCCTCACGCCAATGCTTTTTCATTCAACGTTACGTTGAATGCAGACTCTAGTTCTTTGAATTCTTGGGGTTGAATAGTCTGTCGTTTACCACCCATAGCAAGAACTTTAACGAGTATCTCAGCGGCCTTCTCTGCCGTATCCATCAAGCCAAACGCAAGGCTTAGGTCTTCTGCAGAACAGAACGTGCCATGGTGAGCCCAAATAGCGACATCGAACGTTTTCATCAACTCACTCGTGTACTCTGCGATGGCGCGGCCACCGGGTACCATCCAAGGAACAATCCCCACGCCAGCAGGGAATACTACCGGACACTCGGTCGCCATTTCCCACAATTCGCGAGTAAATGTCTCAGCTTCAAGTGGCAAGACAAAGGTAAGTGCGATTAAGTTTGTTGTATGAGAGTGCATCACGACTCGATGCGCACCACCCGTTTCATCATATTTGACTGAGTGGTTCATAAGATGCGCAGGTAGCTCACTCGTTGGCTTCGCGTTGTTAATAAGCCCCCAGAGAGTTCTGTACTGAGTACCATCTTCTGATACTTGGATGATTCCCGCATTCTCTTCAATACACACTTCTACGTTTCGAAAGTACTTACCGCTACCTGTGACGATAAAGTATTCATTGGCCAGATTCGCGACCGTCACACCGATGTCCGCCCATTGCGATGCCTCATCAAAAAATGGACGAGCCTGTTCGACTTCGGATTCCGTTAAACGGTAGGACAAGTTGCCACCATTACGCTCATGCCACCCTTTTAGCCATGCATCGTGGGTCGTTTTTTTAAACTCTTGTATAAATGCTAACTTATCCATTATTTGCCTCGCTTAAACAAAACGTCTTGCTCGTATAGTTCGACCGCTCTAAACCAATCTTCGTTTGCTGGTACATCGTTTGACTCACAGAAGTAGTTCCAAATATCACCCATTGGGTAGGTTTTTAGCTCTTCCATTAGAACTAGACGCTGAGTGAAGTCACCTTCATTTTGTAACTCGGTCAACTTGTCATGCGGCATAAGCATGGCTTCAAGCAGTGCTTTTTGCATATTGCGTGTGCCCAATACCCAAGCAGCTACGCGGTTGATGCTGGCATCAAAGAAATCTAGGCCGAGGTAAACGTTATCCAAGCTATCAGTACGAACCAGCTCTTTTGCAATTTCTCTAACTTCATCGTTTAGCGTTACGACATGATCACTGTCCCAACGAACAGGGCGAGTCACATGCAAAGCAAGCTCGTCTTGATAAAGCAGCATAGATGAAATCTTGTCAGCAACTGACTCCGTCGGGTGGTAGTGGCCATTATCTAACAAGCAAAGTTTATTGTTCGCAATCGCGTACCCCATATAAAACTCGTGCGAACCAACCGTGTATGATTCAACACCGATACCGAATACCTTTGACTCTACAGAATCCTTGTTGAACTGTTCGTCAACGTCTACTGCGAAGATCTCATCAAGTGATTCTTTTAGGCGCTGGCGCGGTTCCAAACGATTGCTTGGGGTATCTTTATAACCGTCTGGAATCCAGATATTCGTTAGACAAGTTTGATCTAACTCCTTACCGAAGTATTCGCCAATTTTACGAGAAGCAATACAGTGCTTAATCCAAAAATCACGGATCTCTTTATCAGGGTGAGACAGCGTCAAACCTTCACTCGCATTTGGGTGAGAGAACAGGCTTGGGTTAAAGTCCAAGCCGAGGTCGCGCTCTTTCGCCCATTCAACCCAGCCTGCAAAGTGCTCTGGCTTTAACTCATCGCGATCAACTGCCACACCATGTGTCTCTGCATATAAGGCATGGAGGTTAATTTTATGCTTACCAGGGATAAGGCTCAGTGCCTTGTCTAAGTCTGCACGTAGCTCTTGAGCATTCGTCGCTTTACCAGGGTAACTACCAGTGGCGGAGATACCACCAGACAGTTCATGAGCCGCTTCCTCGAAACCCGTAACATCGTCGCCCTGCCAACAGTGAATAGAGACTTTAACGTCCTTCAATTTCTCGAGCGCAGCATCAACATCAATGCCCCATTTAGCGTAAAGTGATTTACTCAGTTCGTATCTATCTTTTAAACTCTGTTCCATGATAATTCCTAATTAAATGCTGTTTCTAATATAGTTTTTTGCTTGTTTTAAATGGGCAATCTCACCCATGGATAACATTTGTACAATGATATTTCCCACTCCAGTCGCCTCCACTGGACCGACAATAATTTCTTTATTGGTTTCCTGTTCAATAAGCTCGTTCAACAACAGGTTCTTGCAACCTCCGCCAATAACATTAATCTTATCTACCTTTTTACCGGTAACACTGACAAGTTCTTCAATATACTGGTTATAAGATTTAGCCAGACTTCGATAAACACACATGCAGACTTCACCCGTTGTTTTGGGGGTGTCCTGCCCTGTTTCTTTACAATAATCGCTAATTTCTTCAATCATATTTTCGCTGACAAAAAAGCGTTCATTGTTGACATCGATGACGGATTTAAAATGACTCGCCTCTCGAGCAAGATCAGCTAGCTCCGCGTAGGAGTACTTGTAATCCAGCATCCTTGAGACTTCTTGAACTATCCAAAGTCCCATGATGTTCTTCAAAAATCGATATCGCTTGTTATATCCACCTTCATTGGTGAAATTACTTTCACGAGATATATCGGAGACTATCGGCTTATCAAGCTCGGTACCTAATAGTGACCAGGTTCCAGAACTCAGAATCACCCCATCATCATCTAGATCGAGAACACTCGCGATAAATGCAGACGCGGTATCGTGTGTTGCTGGCAACACGACTTCACAGTCAAATCCGACCGCTTCTTGTATTGTTGACTTCAGATTGCCAAGACGATGACCTGGATATTGAGGCTTAGAAAAAATATCTCTACTAATACCGCATACTTCCAACAAGTCTCTATCCCAATCATCACTATCAACGTTCAACATTTGAGTTGTGGTTGCATTGGTATACTCATTGGCTTTCACACCAGTTAGGAGATAATTAATATAATCAGGGATCATCAAAAAAGAGCATGCTGCTTGCTTATTTTTTGAATCCACAGAGCTCATCTGATACAGAGTGTTGAACTCCATAAACTGAATGCCTGTTTTACGATATATTTCGCGATGTCCAACTTGATCGCAGACGTCATTCATAACACCTTTAGTACGACTGTCTCGATACGAAACTGTGTTACCTATAACGTGATCGTCACTATCAAGAAGAACAAAATCGACACCCCAGGTATCAATACCGATGCTTTTAGGTATTTTCCCCAAAAAAACACATTGCTTTAGCCCCTTAATAATATGGCTAAATAGCTTATCGACTTCCCAATATAACTGATTGTCGACAGATGCAAGCTTGTTCTCAAAACGGTATATTTCTTCAAGCACTATTTGTTCATTTTCAATATGACCTAATAAGTGCCTTCCACTAGAAGCACCTATATCGATTGCCAAAAAGTAATTCATAACCATCTCCCAGTGTTTGAATTAATCATACAAGAAACAACGGCCAACAAAATGCGCTAAATTGCCCTTAATGGTGTCATTTTTTGCAGCTCTTACCTTGGCATTGCTGGAAGTCTGCTATAAAGGTTTCATATTAAAATAGGAGTTGAGGTTAGTGTGCGCTCACACTCAATGGATATGGCGGTCGGGAATAGAAATGAAAGCTCAGCGAAAGAAAAAGTTAAAGTTAAAGTGATTGATAGATTGAAACAAAATAAACCAGTTACCAAGATTGGCAACTGGTGTACTAGAGTCAACGTAAACGAGGGGGTTCAATCAAGACCTAATTAAGATGATAAATACTTAAGTCCATCTGTTAATCATTATATTCTAATAGTCACACATAAACTATAGCGATTTCCTGCCAGTCATAAGGTTAATTTTTGCCAAGTTAAAAATAATTATCTAGAACAACTACTTTTGTCTATCAACTGTTTAAAACCACATACTCCAAATGTTATATTTTTGAAAAACCTGAACACTCGACTTTATATACCGCTATTAACAATCAAAAAACACGAACAAAGACGCGGCAAAATATATTATTTCGCATCAAATGATGCACTTTGGGCAACTTATGATGCTTAGATAGGCAAAAACAATTATTGTTCACTGAGATGACTATATAAATACTAACCGATGTTTGGTTATATGATATCGATTAGGTGATACAATATGAAAAAAGTTGCGCTATTGCTCAGCAATGGATTTGAAGAAGGCGAGGCAATAAACGTTGTCGATATATTGCGGCGTTTGCAGATTTCAGTCACTCTATTATCTTGTGAACTAGAGCTTAAACTCACTTCCTACCATGGCCTAGAGATTGTTGCTGATGAACTGTTCGCTAACAACCTTGATAGTGATTATGAAGCAGTGATTCTTGTGGGTGGTCCACCGAATACAGATAAACTCGGCAACGATAGTACCGTTGTTCAGTTCATTAAGAAACACATAGATAAAGGAGCTTACATTGCTGCTCTATGTTCCTCTGGCGCTAAGGTCTTGGCGAAAAACTCGCTATTGGGTCTGCATCGCTATGTGTGTTGTGGTGACTTTCATTTAAACTATGCTGATGGTTCATACATCAACCAACCCGTCGTGATTGATGGTCAATTTATATCCGGTCAAGACTATGGATATACCATGGACTTTGCATTCGCGATAGCAGATATTCTAATCGGAGATAAGAGAACAAGGTCAAGTGAGATGAGTGATGTAGATTGGGTTGCAAAGCATATTAACTACCGCCGATTTACTGATTATTGGCTTTAACTGTCGTTTAGAAGCTCGAGATTTTTCAGAATCAAGCATATAAAAGAAGCTAGCAAGAACAGTCTCTTGTTGGCTTCTTTTATTGCTTCTCTTCGAATTAGCTATCTAAAAAGTAAGTTGGTCAAGGCTTTCCTTTCGAATGCCCAATTAGATAGTAACACAGGCCCTATCTGTCTGAATTTTCATGAGGCTTAGCTTGCCATGTCTTGCTCGCCTCCAAGATACCATGTCATTAGTATCGCTATCATAGGTATTCTACAACACGTTAATTTTTCGCTTGCGTTATATTGTCAGAAATCTATACTTCGCTGAGTTCGATAATTTTCTTAGCACTATAAATATCGGCAACTTCTTCCATAGCTATCATTTGGGAAACTATGTTCCCGATCCCTGTAGCCTCGACTGGGCCGACAATTACACTACAGTTTGTTTCTTCCTCTATGAGTTCATTGAGAAATTCGTTCTTACATCCGCCGCCAATAATGTTGATGGTTCTAATCTCTTGGCCTGTTACTTCTGCTATTTCATCAACATACTTCTTGTAGCAAATAGCTAAACTACGGTAGACGCACAAACTGACTTCCCCAACTGTCGATGGTGGTTTTTGACCCGACTCCCTGCAATAATTGACGATTTCCTCAATCATGTTTTCGTTCACAAAGAACCTCTGATCATTGACATCAATAACTGATGTGAAATTCTTAGCTTCTTTTGCTAGATTGACTAACTCCGAAAACGAATATCTATAGTCAAGATTTCGAGACACTTCTTGGACAATCCATAAGCCCATTATATTCTTTAGAAAGCGATACCGTTTATCTAATCCACCCTCGTTAGTAAAGTTTTTAAGTCTTGATTGTTCATTCACGATTGGCTCTAGCAGCTCTTTCCCCAATAAGGACCAAGTTCCCGAACTAAGAATAACGCCACTATCTTCAATGTTTAAACTACTCGCTATGAATGACGCCCCAGTATCATGGGTGGGTGGTAAAATCACTTCACAATCAAAACCGAGTTCATCGACTAATTCTTGCCTTAGATTGCCGACTTTTGATAGTGGAGGCAAAACTTCATGGAATACTTCTTTTTTTAATCCAACAAAATCAATGAGTTCCTCGTCCCATCCGTTTGCTTCTATGTTGTACAGTTGTGTTGTTGTCGCGTTTGTATATTCGTTTACTTTTTTCCCTGTCAGTAAGTAGTTCAAGTAATCAGGGATCATAAGGAATGATTTGGCTTGGGACTTAACTTCTTCGGAGAGTGTCATTAACTGGCAAATAGTATTAAAGTCCATGAATTGAATACCAGTTTTCGCATAGAGTGCTTCACTACCAATTTGTGAGCAAATCTCTTTCATCACTCCTTTGGTTCGCTTATCACGATAAGACACCGCATGACCGATCATGCTATCTTCACCGTCCAAAAGGACGAAATCAACTCCCCAAGTGTCAACCCCCAATGCCGAGGGTTGTTTCCCCTGCTCTACACACTTTCGCAGACCAGTGATTATTTCAGAAAACAGATAGTCTAGATCCCAACAGAGCTGCACACCTACTTGGTAAATTTGATTGTTAAACCTATGAATTTCTTCTACCTTTAGCTTGCCATTGTCTAAATGACCCAGCAGATGTCGTCCGCTTGATGCACCAATATCAACCGCCAAAAAGTAATTCATTACAACCTCCGATGCTTACTGATCGTGTATTTTAATTGGCAATATCTAACCAATAAATACAAAGGTTTGCACTCTAAAACATCATTTTTTGCTCGACATATACGACGATTTTTTACATGCGATGTTGTCGTTATCACTACCGTGACCAGCACCCAATAATTTATCGTTCTCGTCTCCTTATTGTTGACCAAAATCACAATTAAACCACTGGTTCAAATTTTTTTTGGTTTTGAGTGTATATTTGGATTGGATACGATGTGTGGCAAATCTTGATCGTAAGTAAGTCAAAGTTTGCATCACACTACAGGGGTAGAACTGAGCACTGAGTGAGGTTGATTATGGATAGAGGGCTGTATGACTTCATGGAAAAAATGAAGTCTACCAATTTTGAGGAAGAGGGTATCATCCATAAGAAATCTGGTATCGATAGTAGCATTTTTACCGATAGATACCGTAACGTAATATCCTTTGATAAGGTGTGCCCTTCTGGAAAAATGATATCTATCAGGAAGCATACTCGTTTTATACACTACCCTGCGCACAGCCATGACTATGTTGAGATATGTTATGTCTTAAACGGAAAGTCAGTGCAAGTAGTCGAAAATGAAGAAGTAGAGCTTTTAAAGGGAGATCTCTTGTTTTTGGGGCCCGGTGTCACTCACGAAATATACCCGACCGGTGATGATGATATAATAGTAAATTTTATAATTCACAAGAAGTTCTTCAGCTATATATTTGAATTCATCAATGAATCTTGTAATTTATCTAACTTCTTTACCGATGTAGTCTTCAAGAAATCCGCTACTTCAGCACTTATTTTTTCTACCAAAGGAAAAAGCCGACTTGAGGGGTCTCTTAATGAAATGCTATCAGAACTTGATGGTAATGAAGATTTAATGGAGCCTCGCGTCAAGTTCTTGCTTGGTATCCTTGTGCTTGACCTAACACAAGAAGATCCGAAAAGAATTGAAAAGGTTTCCTATGATCAAGGTGTTCTCTGTAAAGTCATTACTTATATGGAGAGGAACCTAAAAACGGCCAACTTGAATGAGATTTCTGATCAGCTAAAAATGAAAAACTATAATTTGTCCAAGCTAATTAAAAAAGAAAGTGGAGTGACATTTAACAACCTGCTTAGGGAAATTAGGTTCAATAAATTCTGTGAGATTATTAAGATTCGGAATATAAGCATTAACGATCTCGCAATAGAGGTGGGTTTTTCGAATACCAGTGACTTCTATAAGAAGTTTAAAGCCAAGTTTGGAGTCTCTCCTAGAGAGTATCGTAATACTCATTGATTCTTAGTTTTACTACAATCCTATTTTTTATGGTTTTGTTTAATCGGTTCTTTCTAATCAACTAAGAGTCACATTCAAATCAAAGTGAAAACAAGAACGCCCGATACTATATATCGGGCGTTCTTGTTCATGTATCTTAATTTAGAGTTTACTTTTCATTACTAATTATCAGATCGCTGTTTCTTCTGCGATCGATGCTTCTTTCTCAGACGATAGCTTTGTCACCAGTTTCGATAAAGCTTCTACAAAGTAGTAGTCACCATAAATCAAGGAGCAATTGACACCCAAGCCTTTAGGGCAATTAAACGCCCCGCCAGTCAAAATTCCTTGCTGGCCATCGTCCCCTACCGTACAGTAGTTGTCATAAAGACTCTTTAGGATTCGATTAGCGGCATCAAAGTAATGTGCTTTCTTTGTTTCATCTTCAATAAGCTCAGAGATGAGAAGCATACCGCTCGCAGCACACGCTGCGGCCGAGGTATCTCTTGGCGTATTTTCATCCCTTGGACTTCTAAAGTCCCAATGTGGAACTGAATCTTCTGGTAACTGATCAATAAAGAAATCAGCGGTTCTCATGGCCGCTTCAAGGTATCTTGGCTCTTTGGTATATTTATAACTCAGTGCACAGCCATGAACTGCCCACGATGCGCCTCTACTCCAAGCTGAGTCCTCATTGTAACCTTGACCACCGTAGTAACTTTTTACATCGCCAGTCATATAGTCAAACTCAACCATATGCCTTACTGAACCATCTGGCCGAATAAACTCTTTAAGCACTGTATCAGCATGCGCCATGGCAATCAGTTTGAACCGCGGTGCATCGAGTTGATCGGCAGCCCAGTACAGAAGGGGCAAGTTCATCATGCTGTCGATAATACTCAAACCTCTCGGGTCTGCAGCACTTACATCATTCTTGTTCCAAGCAGTTAAGAAACGCCCATTGATATTAAATCGGCTTGCCAAATGGCTTGCGGCTCTAAGTGCGCGATTTTTAGAGCGCTCGTTGCCAAACAATTCATACTGTTTGATCGAAGTAAGTTGCCACATAAAGCCAACATCATGGTGGATATTAACATATTCATCGAGTGGGCCATCCATGGTCTTCTCACGTGCTATGGCAATGTCTTTGAACGGTTGGTAGTGCTCTTTCTCATACAGCAACCACAGCAAGCCAGGCCAAAAGCCGACAACCCACGCCCAAGGTGCGTGGGTATCTTCATAACAACCTTCCGATGTCATGGAAGGAAACTGTACTGAAATGTCTTCGCTGGTAAATTTGACTTTCTCAAACACACTTTTCCAAGCATCATTTGCCCACGTTTTCTCTGAATCCATTGCTATCCCTCTACTTCTTTCGGTGATAATTGCATTAAGTTTATAGGTCAAATATAGGGTAATCACCTTGGAAAAAACATGTCTGTTTTTGGTGTAATCAGGGATGATTTTTGCGATGGTCGGTGTGTTTGATTAAGTAGATCGGAGAATACTTCTGCATAGGTCACTCCTTAGAACCATAGCCCTGCCCTGTCCTTTTACCCCACTTTTAATCTAAACACTTTTGGTCTTTCTTATTGAATGGCTTATCTATCTGATATAAAAAACCTCCGACTAAAATATACTTAGCCGGAGGTTAAAGACGATCAATCTTTGTGTATATGATCAGACTTTATTGTCTTCCTACATCAAAAAGAGATTTCTCGAAGCCTTACTCAACCGTCACCGCTTTCGCTAGGTTACGTGGTTGGTCAACGTCAGTACCTTTGATCAATGCTACATGGTAAGACAGTAGCTGCATTGGCACTGTGTAGTAGATTGGCGCAATGATGTCGTCTACATGAGGCATTTGAATGATCTTCATGTTTTCGTCGCCTTCGAAGCCCGCTTTCTCGTCCGCAAATACATAGAGCAGACCGCCACGTGCACGTACTTCTTCGATATTTGACTTGAGCTTCTCTAGCAAATCGTTAGTTGGTGCGACAACCACAACTGGCATGTCTGCATCGATTAGCGCTAGGGGACCGTGCTTAAGTTCACCCGCTGCGTATGCTTCAGCGTGGATGTACGAAATCTCTTTAAGTTTTAGAGATGCCTCCATCGCGATAGGGTAGTACTCGCCACGACCTAAGAATAGTGTGTGGTGCTTGTCGGCGAAGTCTGTTGCTAGTGCTTCGATTTCTTTATCGAACGCTAGCGCTTTCTCGATGTTTGCAGGCAGTTCGTGTAGTGACTTAACGATTTCTGCTTCACGCTCTTCTGTCATGCGATCTTGAAGGCGAGCAATAGACACAACCATCATCAGCATTGCTGCTAGCTGAGTGGTGAATGCTTTGGTTGAAGCAACACCGATCTCTGTACCCGCGCGAGTCATGAATGCAAAGTCCGACTCACGAACCAAAGAAGAGCCCGCTACGTTACAGATAGTCATTGCAGACATGTAACCTTTCTCTTTCGCAAGGCGAAGTGCTGCTAGCGTATCGGCTGTTTCACCAGACTGTGAAAGCGTCACAAGTAGGCTGTTAGGACGAACAACGAAGTCACGGTAACGGAACTCAGACGCGATTTCTACGTCACAACTTACGCCAGCGATAGACTCAAACCAGTAGCGAGCCGCCATACCAGAGTTGTATGAAGTACCACATGCGATGATTTGAACGTGCTCAACCTTCTTAAGGATATCAACCGCGTTAACACCAATAGCTTCAGTTACTACTGCTTTGTCAGTAACACGACCTTCCATTGTGTTAATAAGCGCGCGAGGCTGCTCGAAGATCTCTTTTTGCATGAAGTGGCGGTATTGACCTTTGTCACCTGCGTCATGTTCAGCATTAGATTCAGTGATCTCGCGCTCTACAGGGTTACCATCTACATCAAGAACCTTGACGTCGCGACGAGTGATCTCAGCGACATCGCCTTCTTCTAGGTACATGAAGCGACGAGTCACGCTAAGAAGCGCAAGTTGGTCAGAAGCTAGGAAGTTTTCACCAACACCAAAACCGATAACGATTGGGCTACCAGAACGAGCGGCAACGATACGGCTTGGGTCTTTACGGTCAACAACAACAGTACCGTAAGCACCGTCAAGTTGAGCTGCGGTTTTTTGTAGCGCTTCAACCAGTGTTTCTGACGTGCGACGTTCCCACTCAACTAGGTGAGCGATTACTTCTGTATCTGTTTGAGATTGGAACACATAACCACGCTCTTGAAGCGTTGCACGCAGTTCTTCGTGGTTTTCGATGATGCCGTTGTGTACAACCGCGATATCACCAGATTCGTGTGGGTGAGCGTTCGCTTCAGATGGTTCACCGTGCGTTGCCCAGCGTGTGTGTGCGATACCTGTACCGCCTGTCACATCTTGTGCATCAACGGCATCAGCAAGCTCTTGAACCTTACCTAGGCGACGAACGCGCTTAAGCTCTAAATCAGCATCAACAACGGCTACACCCGCTGAATCATATCCACGGTACTCCAGACGGCGTAGACCCTCTACCAAAATTTCCGCTACGTCTCGTTGTGCTACCGCACCTACGATTCCACACATATCAATTCTCCATTTTTAGTTTCTGTTTCCCTCTATGAACGCAAGCAAGTCAATAAAAGAGGGATAATTCGTTTAAGCGCAAATCACCTTTACGCCATTAGATTCAATTTGAGCTTTCTGCTCTTTTGTTAAGCCTTGATCGGTCACCAGCACATCAATGGCATCCCACGCTAATTCTAGATTAGGAATTTTTCGGCCAATTTTCTCGGATTCAATCATGACGACGACTTCGCGAGCGACTTCGGCCATCACATTACTTAAGCCAATTAACTCGTTAAACGTCGTTGTGCCACGGGCTAAGTCGACACCATCTGCACCGATAAACAGCTGGTCAAAATCGTAGGAACGCAGAACGGATTCGGCGACCTTGCCTTGGAAAGACTCGGAATGCGCATCCCACGTACCACCTGTCATCAGCAGCGTAGGTTCGTTTTCCAGCTCATTAATCGCATTCGCAAGAGAAAGTGAATTGGTCATCACAACCAAACCTTTTTTATCCCCCAAGCGAGAGACCAAAGCGCCGGTTGTACTGCCGCAGTCGACCACAATGCGGTAGTGATCGTTAATCAAAGCGACAGCAGCTTCGGCAATCTTATCTTTCGTTTCAGAGGTAGCGACCGACTCACTCAGCACTTCGTCGACCGCCTCTTGTGGAAGCGAAACCGCACCGCCATAGCGACGCAGTAGCTGACCGTTTTTTTCAAGCGAAGTAAGATCTTTTCGAATCGTCACTTCAGAGGTATCGAAAAGAGCCGATAGCTCTTCAACACTGACTTCGCCGCGTTCTTGTACAAGCTGGGCGATGGAATGGCGTCGAACCTGAGTATTACGTTTTTTCACTTTAACTTTCGCTTCAAAACTTAACTGATGCGAAAATTATTTCACAACGTAAGTTAACAAGCAAGATTTGCGGTGTTTTATTTATAAGAACGCATTTGGACGACCATTTTTTGTATAGATAAGTTTCGTTTCGAAACAAATGGAGAATTCAGTATGTGCCATGGCTAATGGTCAACGTAAGTCTAGGATTTTGCTGATCAACCATTGAGTCGAGTCATGATAATCATATAGCTTGTGTGACAAGATACTCACCCGCAAAGGCGGAACGTCATCAGGCAATAAGATAATCTTTAGCGGTAACATTTTTACAAGCTGTTTAGCAACATTCGAAGGGGCGCAGAATAGCAGACCACTTTCAGCACAGATCATTCCCCCCACTGCGTAGCTCTGGGCTATCATCTGAATGTTTCTATGCAGTCCATGTTCTTTCAACCAATTGTCGATCACATCGGAGCCATTTGAGACGACTGGTAGATGAACTTGAGGGCTTGCGGCAAACTCGACCAACGAAAGCTCATCGCCGACATCACTGTCCTTTGGCGCCAAACAAACATAGGGATCGGTTATCCACGCGTACTTGTTGAAGTTAAGTGGTACCTTTTGTACATCATCGAATCCTATGTAGAGATCGAGGCGGCCACTCTCTACTCGCTCCATTTTTATATGCTCTGAATTGATATCAACAGCAACCCGAATATTCGGAGCCTTCGCGGAAAAATCCTTGGCTAGCTTTGGCATGGCGATGAACTCAAAGTAATCGCATGCACCTATGTAATAGGTTTTCGAGTCAATGCTAGGGTCAAACGCCTTTTCGGTTTGTAAGGAGCGCTCTAGGGTGCGTATCCCTTGCCTCAATGCTGGAAGCAAGGTTTGTACAAATCGGGTGGGACTCATCCCATGGCTAGTGCGCACAAACAACTCATCGTTAAAGTGTTCTCGCAACTTTGACAGGGAATGACTTGCAGCCGACTGAGTAATAAACAGCCTTTTGGCCGCTCGAGTCATGTTCCTCTCATCATCTAATGCTATAAGAATTTTTAGTTGATTAATGTCCATTGAGTGCCTTGCTAAGCAATTAGAAATCCATTCTCTGTTATGAATGTGGCTCATAACTTTATGACAATATAACATTATATTGATAATAGTACCGGAGTTACATTGTTATTAATCAAGGAGATAAATAACAATGAAAAAAGTAACCGTTGCAATTACACAGATGGCTTGTCGTTGGGATGCGCAAACAAACCTCATCCAAGCAGAGCAACTTGTTCGCGCCGCTGCAAAAGATGGGGCACAAATCATACTATTGCAGGAGTTGTTTGAGACGCCGTACTTCTGTATCGATATAAACCTAGAGCATTTTGCTCTAGCCACCTCTGTTGACGACAACCCCGCCATACAGCACTTTTCTAAGCTTGCTAAAGAATTGAACGTGGTGCTACCGATTAGCTTCTATGAAAAAGCAGGCACTGTGCGCTATAACTCCATCGTGATAATCGATGCCGACGGTGCAAATCTTGGCGTATACCGTAAGACGCATATTCCTGATACCTTTGGCTATCTAGAGAAGTACTATTTCTCACCTGGAGATACTGGCTTTAAGGTTTGGGACACCAAACATGCCAAGATAGGCGTCGGCATATGCTGGGATCAATGGTTCCCAGAGGCAGCACGAGACATGACACTGCAAGGGGCGGAACTTCTGCTCTACCCAACGGCTATTGGCTCGGAACCAAAACAGCCAGAATTAGACTCTCAACCGCACTGGCAACGCGTCATGCAAGGACACTCAGCTGCGAACCAGATCCCGGTTATCGCCTCAAACCGAGTTGGCCGTGAAGTGGGCACTACGTCCGATACAGAGATCACTTTCTTTGGCTCATCATTTATTACCGACAACACTGGGGAGAAACTCCAAGAATTAAACCGAACAGAGACGGGCTACCGATGCCAAACTCTCGATCTTGCCGATTATGAGCGTGAACGTGGCTCATGGGGGATCTTCCGTGATCGAGTGCCAGAGAAGTATCAACGAATTATGACTCAAGACGGTCGAGTTAAAGAGACACGTCTATGATGTTAACCACGCCAAAGCAAGATGGCTTCTATATGCCAGGAGAGCATCAACCTCATGAAGCGGTTTGGTTGGGTTGGCCAGAGAGAACCGACACCTGGCCTTGGGGGGCGAAGTCAGCTCAAACAGCATTTGCCGATGTGGCCAACACCATTGCCGAGTACACCGATGTGACGGTATGCGCCTCAGCTGCTCAATTTGACCACGCTCGACTGCTATTAAATGACAATGTCCGCGTCACAGAAATGAGTATGAACGACGCTTGGTTTCGCGATATTGGCCCCACTTATCTCGTTAATAACGCAGGAGAGAGACGTGCCGTCGATTGGCAATTCAACGCTTGGGGAGGTCTCGTCGATGGGCTTTATTTCCCTTGGGATCTGGATGATGCTGTCGCCAGAAAAATCGCCAACAGTTATCAAGATAGGATTTACCGAGCACCACTGGTGCTTGAGGGTGGGTCTATCCACTGTGATGGTGAAGGAACAATCTATACCACCAAAGAGTGCCTTCTGCATCCCAGCCGTAACCCCGACCTCAGCCAACAACAAATAGAGCACCACCTCAAACAATATCTTGGTGCAACAAAGGTGATTTGGTTAGATAAAGGACTATACGCGGATGACGATACCAACGGACACGTAGACAACTTATTGCACGTGGTTCGACCGGGAGAAATCGCACTGAGCTGGACTGAGGATGAGAGTGACCCCCAATACGCAATCTCGCAACAGGCATACCAGTTATTGAACTCTAGCCAAGATGCACGAGGAAGGAATATCAAAGTGCACAAGCTGTCACTGCCCGAACCACAAACGATTCAACACCAAGAAGGGCTTGGCTTTGACGCTTGCGAGGGTATGGATCGTCAAATCGGTACTCGACTGGCCGCCAGTTACGCTAACTTTTTGATAACCAACCAATTGGTACTCTATCCAAAGCTATGCGAAAGATCTGATCCACGCGCCCAAACAGAACTAACAGCAATGTTCCCCGATCATCAGGTCATAGGAATCGATGCTCGCGCGATATTACTCGGTGGTGGCAACATTCACTGTATTACACAACAAATACCTAAAATCTGAGGTTTGATATGGATATCAAAGAGAAAAAAATGGGGTTGTTTGAAACCGTATTGTTTGGAGTCTGCACGGTACTAGTGATAGACACCGTTGCTGCGTCCGCCGCCGCAGGGCCAGGCGGCTTTGTTTGGTGGCTGATCATTCTAATTTGTTTCTTTTTGCCCTACGGATTAGTCACCGCTGAGTTATCAACCACCTTCCCTCAGGATGGAGGCATCTATGACTGGGTAAAACGTGCTTTTGGTCGCAAGTGGGGAGCGAGAACAGCCTGGATCTATTGGATAAACTTTGCGCTGTGGATCCCAGCCGTATACTATCTGTTCGCCGTAATCTTAGGTCAATTACTCAATATTGAATTTTCGCCCATCGAAATCGCAGCCGTTTCTATCACCATGAGTTGGGTTGCCGTTATTCTATCGTTGAAGCCAGTGGCAGAATCCAGTTGGGTGTCAACCGCAGGTGCAGCCTGCAAAGTGTCAGTGATGGGTATGATTGGTTTAGCGGGCATCTATCACTTGGCAACCGGCAACGTCAGTGCCAATCCAATATCACTGTCCCACTTTGTACCAGATATCAATATTGGCTTATCGCTAATCTCTGTAGCCCTGTTCGGACTGGTAGGGTTTGAGGTGGTTGGCGGCGCTGCGGCTGCTCTCAAAAATCCCGATAAGGACATCCCTCGCGCTACCATGTTAGGCGGGCTGATGATTGCTTTCTTCTATCTTATCTCGAGCTTTGGTGTGCTTACCGTTATCCCAATGGCTGACATCAATCCAAGTGCTGGGTTGATGGAGTCGCTAGATGCACTGTTTGGTGTTGATGGGTTTGCAGGGATATTAGTGAAAGTTCTGGGCGTACTGTTTCTGTTCACGCTGATTTCAAATATCGTCAACTGGTCTGTGGGCGTCAACTACGTAGCACGTTATGCGGCTATGAACAATGACATGCCAGCAAGCTTTAAATCCACCAACAAATACGGAGTTGCAAAAGGAGCCGCTATATGGAACGGTGTGGTCTCTACCATTGTCATGATCGCTTATGCCATTATCGCTACCACAGGCGCCAACGAAGATCTGTTTTGGAACGTGTTTAGTCTTGGAGCGGTCACGTTACTCATGTCATATATGATCATGTTCCCAGCATTTTTGAGACTTCGAATGAAAGACAACACCCCAAGGGTGTATAGGATGAAAGGCAGTCCGCTACTGATTACCCTCGCGTGCATCGTTCCAACAGTGTTCTTAGGATTGGGTGTGCTAACGTTCTTTTGGCATCCAGTTCAAGGCGTTGACCTGGCGTTCCTTACCCAAGTCGGCAGTGGCGTTCTTCTCGCACTACTCATTGGTGAACTTGGAATCATCAACCGAAAAAAAACTGTAGCGTCGATGCCTGCTGCTGAGACCAGATTGAGCTAACATGACTCAATGACTATAACTCAATAAAGCTAGCTTAAGATCATCACATCATTAGTGCTCGACACTTTAAATAAAAACCCACTCAAACGAGTGGGTTATCTTTACACAGCGAGCTCACCATTTCGGTGATAGCAAGGATGATAGTCGATTTCACCCGCTGATAATGACGCTCTAAATACATTTCCAGCATCACTTTATCAAGGCCTGCGGTCATGCTGGCATCGTATTCGATGGGCATCATCTTTTGAATGGCGCTGATTTTATTGAGCTCGAATAAAACGTCAACTTCAGTAAAGCTGACCTTGTTTTCTTGGTGTTTTGTCCACTCTCTCAAGGTGACAAAAATATCGATGTCATCGAACACTTCTTTAGAAATTACGCCAAGACCGAGAAGCAGTTTGGCGCGAACAAGAATGTCGCCTAAGGGACCATCACTGGTAAGAAGAGGATCAACAACATACTTCACTGCGTAGTCGTCTTTATGAAAAATACTATTGATAAGGGTATCGAGAGTGTCGTCTATAGCATCATATGCGGCCATAAGACACTCACTCGCGTCCTTTGCTTCGGACAGAGCTTCTAATAGTTCAGTTTCATTGGGCGGGTGCAGTGGCATAACATCTCTTAAAACAAAGGGTGCCACTTGCGTGGCACCAACAGCTTGAATCATTTGAGCGCTAAATACGCTTCGTGCGCTAGTGTAACAATTTCTGAATCAACATTCAGCTCCGAATAATGAGCCAGTGTTTTTTCAAATCCTTGCTGCGCAAACATAGCTTGAAGCTCAACCGCTTGTGGGTCATCGTCGTTTTTGTAAAGGAATGCTGCTGCGATACCTTTTAGTAGGTAACTATTTGGCAATCCATATTCTAGCGTACCGTTAAGAGGCTTAATCAAGCGATCTTGTGGGCTTAACTTACGGATTGGCTGACGACCAACACGATCCACTTCATCGCGTAAATATGGGTTTGCAAAACGACCCAGAATTTTTTGAATGTAAGCCGCATGCGCATCTACATCAAAACCGTAACGACGGATCAATACTTCACCACTTTCCTGCATGGC
Source organism: Vibrio wakamikoensis (assembly GCF_050337275.1). NCBI lineage: Bacteria > Pseudomonadati > Pseudomonadota > Gammaproteobacteria > Vibrionales > Vibrionaceae > Vibrio > Vibrio wakamikoensis. The sequence goes on from NZ_JAKJST010000018.1 coordinate 54,898, forward strand.
CGCAGTCACATCCGCTAGAATCGCTGCATCTTCAATAGAGTCTTTAATGGTTTCGTGACCAGCTAGTACACCAAGGTAAGCTGTGATCAGGTGCCCTGTGTTAAGCGTGAACAGTTTACGCTCAACGAATGCCATTAAGTTATCAGTGCATTCCATGCCTTTAATCGCAGGAATGTCACCTACAAACTGAGTTTGATCAACGATCCACTCACTGAACGTTTCAACGGTTACCGCTAGAGGATCCGTTTCACCCTCTTCTGCTGGCGGTACGATTCGGTCTACTGCAGAATCAACGAAGCCAATATTCGCCTCTGCAAATGCTTGAACATCTTCAGATAAGTGCTCGAAGATCATCGCTTTTAGCTGGCTAGTGCCGCGTACCATGTTTTCACATGCGATGATGTTAAGTGGTGTGGTATTGCCATTTGCTGCGCGCTTTTCAATACCTTGAGCGACAGACTTAGAGATGATCTTCAGTACCGTTGGGCCAACGGCTGTCGTTACCAACTCTACGTTAGCGATAAGGTCAATGATATCGCTGCTGGTTGAGTTTACTGCAGTAACGTTTGTCACTTCTTCTACTACTACATCTTCACCAACAATTTTTACCGGGTAGGATTGACGTTCAATCAGAGCGTTAACTACGGTTTCGTTTACATCAGCAAATGTTACGTGAATGCCTGCATCTGCGAGTAGTTTTCCGATAAAGCCACGACCGATATTACCTGCGCCAAAATGTAATGCTTTCATAAGACGTCTTCCTAAATAACTCATTAAAAAAAGAAAAAGAAAAAATCAAAAATGATACCAACAAGGGGGCTGTTGGTCTCGTTTCACTTAGGAGCTATGACTCAAAGCCAAGGTGATAATCACCATTTCTGCTACTTACCACTTAGGATGCGAAGGACATCTTCTGCATTAGTGGTAGACTTCAAACATTCGACAGCTTCGTCGTCATCAAGTGAATTCGTAATCGCCGTGATAACCTGAATGTGTTCATCACCTTGCGCCGCGATACCAATCACCATCTTAGCGACATCATCTTCGTCCTCGCCCCACTGAACACCCTCAGGGAACTGACAGAACACGATACCTGTCTTGTTAACGAACTGTTTTGCTTCAATAGTGCCGTGAGGTACTGCAATCGACTCACCTAGGTAAGTAGAAACCAACTCTTCACGAGCCAACATGCCTTCAACATATTGCGGTTCTACATAACCAAGTTTTACGAGTTGCTCACCAGCAAACTTGATAACTTCTTCTTTGGTCTTCACTTCCATGCCCAAGAAGATATTTTCATTTGATAGCTTAAGCGTTCCTTCTTCATTACTTGAGCTAGTGTTTGCTGGTGCTTCAGGCTTTTTTGGCTCTGCACCCGCTTGTTGTGCATTGACTAAATCTGCAACTAGACCATCGTACAGAGCACCATCTAGGAAGTTACCTAGTGAAATGTGGTGTGCATCTGCTGCGTGAGTACGGGCACGGTCAGTCAAGTCTTTATGAGTGATAACAATGTCCGCACCATCAGGTAGGTTGTTGATCGCTAGGTTAGTCACTTCAATACCAAGGCCTGCTGCTTCTACTTTCTTACGAAGCATGCTTGCGCCCATTGCGCTTGAACCCATACCAGCGTCACACGCTACGATGATTTTGCGTACTGCCGCTAGATCTAGAGCTGCACCAGCTTGACCTTTAGACGCCGCTTTCATGTTCGCCATTTGGCTTGCTGCTTTTTCTAGGGATTCTTCTTCGTCATCCTGTTTAGACGTTTTCATTAGTAGAGATGCTACGAAGAAAGTAACGGTTGCAGAGGCAATCACTGACAGAATCACACCGATGAAAGAAGACTTAGGTGTCATCAGTAGAATCGCGAAGATTGAACCTGGTGATGCTGGAGATACTAGACCTGCATCAAACATGGTTAGAGTGAACACACCTGTCATACCACCCGCGATTACAGCGATGATTAGACGTGGGTTCATCAGTACGTATGGGAAGTAAATTTCGTGGATACCACCGAAGAAGTGGATAATCGCTGCACCCGGTGCTGACTGTTTTGCATTGCCACGACCGAAGAACATGTAAGCAAGTAGAAGACCTAGACCAGGACCTGGGTTTGCTTCAATCAAGAAGAAGATAGATTTGCCCATCTCTTCTGCTTGTTGGATACCCAGTGGCGAGAAAATACCGTGGTTGATTGCGTTATTTAGGAAAAGAATTTTCGCAGGTTCAACAAAGATAGAAGTTAGAGGCAGAAGACCTGCGCTAACCATCATGCCAACACCCGCTGCTAGCGCAGTTGATAGCACTTTCACTGCAGGACCAATCACAAGGAAAGCAAGGATGGCACAAAGCATACCAACGATACCGGCAGAGAAGTTGTTCACCAACATCTCGAAGCCGCTCTTCACTTTGCCTTCAACCGCTTGGTCGAATTTCTTAATCGCTAGACCGCCTAGAGGACCAACAATCATCGCACCCATAAACATAGGGATGTCGGTACCAACAATCACACCCATTGTAGTGATTGCACCCACAACCGCACCGCGATCGCCAGCGACCATCTTACCACCAGTGTAACCAATCAGTAGTGGTAGCAAGTAAGTGATCATTGGGCCAACCATTGAACCCAACGTTTCGTTTGGAATCCAACCAGTCGGAATAAATAGTGCAGTAATCAAACCCCAAGCGATAAATGCGCCAATGTTTGGCATCACCATGTTGGAGAGGAAACGACCAAAGTTTTGTACTTTGATTTTTGCTTCAGGAGATAGCATAAGATCAACCTCGTTATCAGAAAATATGTCCAAAGGACTAAAAATGTTTATTCAAAAGTCCATTAAAAAGTAACACATGATTTCCAAAAGTCCGCATAACGGCACCTTTTGTGACTTAGATCACCACCACAACTCAAAGTAACAAAATTAACAGTGATCCATGTCACATCATTCACTCGTTGATAAATTACACAGCCACTTTAATGGTAATAGTTATTATTCAATAGTGATCTTCATCACCATTTACACAAGACACCCATAAATAGTTAGTGATATAAATCACACTAATAGCAAATCACTACTCCAACACCCATTCATACGAGCAATTCAAGACTACACAAAGAACAAAACCCAACCAACAAACCCCCATTCTGTAATAAAATTACAGAAATGACATTCCAATTTCAGAGAACTTCTGACAAAGTATTGCGGATAAAATAACGTGAAATAAAAAGGAGCATAGCAATGTTCAAAGCACTACTGTTCGATATGGATGGGCTTATCTTTGATACAGAAGCTGTATACAAAATTAGCTGGCAGTATGCCGCCGAAACGATGGGGTTTGATTTAACCGACGAGTTTTATCAGCGATTAATTGGGGTTCAAGACCCAGACTGTGAAAGAATGCTCGCTGAGCATTTTGGGGAGGGCTTTGACCTCGCTGAATACAGAACAATCCGAGATGCGCATTACCACGAAGCTCGCAAAGCCGGAATTGCGTTTAAAGAGGGATTCCACACACTATTTGCCGAAGCGAAATCTCTACAACTGACTATCGCACTGGTTACTTCATCTGCCTTACCCGAAACCAAATTAAACTTCGGTAATACCGACTACCTAAACCAGTTCGACCTTGTTATCACAGCGGAAGATGTTGCCAACGGCAAACCTGAGCCAGACTGCTACGTTATGGCCCATGAAAAACTTGGACTGTCGGCTAAAGATTGCTTAGTACTTGAGGATTCAAACAATGGGATGCGTTCTGGTAAAGCTGCAGGATGCTACGCCGCGATGATTCCCGACATTGTGCCTCCGCACCAAGACGTAGTGGAAAGTGCTGACTATATCTTTGATTCGCTCGACCAAGTAACTGCACTACTTATATCGCAGAAGTAATATCGCTGAAGTAATGCCATAAACAACAAAGCCCTGAACTATCATCGACAGTTCAGGGCTTTTTAATAGAGTGTGGCAATAACTAGCTCACTACGAATGGCGCACTTGCCGCGTTGAGAGGGAAAACCTCAAAGTTCGCTAAGCCATCAACAAGCTCAATAGCGGCTGCATCTTTATCGGTAAACACTCGACTTGTCAGCACTTGCTCACCACCATTTACGAAGATCTCAAGCGAAGACTCATCAGATAAAATGCGCAATGACACTTTATCACTCGTTAAAGTCACTTCTCGCTTTGTGTCACCTTCGCGGATCAAGGTATGAGTTCTATCTAACAGCAATGTGCGAGTTGCTTCATCTAATCGAATCGAAACAAACTGCTCATCTTTAGCGTGCAGTCGCAACTCACTCCCCCAATCTAACTCAACACTCATATCAAACGCTTTGTTGTTGAGTTGCTGATAGCGCTCGTTATCAAGGGTGAAACGCTGTTTGTCTTGATACAAACCCTCAATCTCTGCAATTGGCATTTGGATCAAGCGTCCAGCTTTACTGCTAAGTTCACGTAGTGCGGTCAATTGATGCACCCAACCATTATCTGTGGAAGGATGATCGATTTCATCCGGCAGTCCCATCCAGCCAGAAAGGATGCGTCGGCCATCAGCGGTTAATAGGGTTTGAGGCGCGTAAAAATCAAAACCTCTGTCGAGATTTCCAAATTCCGACAAGGTCATTTTATCTTCTGCATCTAACTGAGCTTTCGCATAGCCATTGTGATGGGGAATGGTATGAAGAGCACTCTCCGATTCAATACCCTGCGGTCCAACAACAGCAAAATACTCACCGCCAAGCTCAAATAAATCTGGGCACTCCCACATGTAGCCAAAGTCCCCCATCTCATCACCGCACAAGGCAACGAACTCCCATTTAAGGAGATCCTGCGAACGATAAACGGCTAATCGACCTTTTAGATCTGTGGTTTGTGCGCCGAGTAACATCAGCCAATGATCGCCATGTCGAACAATTTTTGGATCGCGAATGTGTGGTGTGACACCTTCAGGTAGATCAGGAATCACTGGACCCAATTTTTTAAAATGGATACCGTCATCAGAGACTGCCAAGCACTGGGTGGTATGACGGTCTCGTTGGTTACCAATTCGGGTGTTGCCTGTATAGAACAACATCAATTGTTCACCCTGGCTCAGTGCATGCCCCGAAAATACCCCATGACTATCAAACCAATCAGACGGTGTTAGTGCCAGTGGTTGCCAGTCCCAATTGACTAAGTCACGGCTCGTCAGGTGCGCCCAGTATTTATCTTTGTGAACACAGCCATGCGGATACCACTGGTAGAAAAGGTGATATTGTCCTTGATGATAGATAAAGCCGTTCGGGTCATTCAACAATCCTCTAGGAGGTGAAACGTGCCAAGTAGGACGATGTTCACAGGCAGCAGGCTGACTTGCGTCAATAGCGAGTCGTTTTTGTTGCTCCGCAATCACAGCACCTAACTCAAGTAAGCGCATCTCATCAAAATGTTCAGGCATGGAGAAAGTAAGTTGCGGCTTACCTAGCACCTCCTCTACGCTATAGGATGGCAAAGAGTCATGAATGAGTGATAGGTCATCAACTTCAATAACCAACTGTTTGTTGGGGTATAACACACGCGTGATATTGGCTTGACCACCTAGCATTGTTACAAGATCGCTAACTGAGAACATGTTGGCTTATCACCTTAATACTGAGAATTCTTTTTTTGGGAACGTTTGCAATATTAGTTATAAAACAGGACTGATACAAGCGCATTCAAGATGAGTGACTCGTTTTGTGACCTGAAACACGTCTCGCCTCCGCCTAGTATTAAGTCGAATCTCAGAACTTAGAGGCGATTAGAACGGTTGGTGAAGAGGCGAAACTAGCAGGTTTCGCGGTCGATAGTTTGGAAGGTAAGGACAATCTTACTCATGCTCGCTGGCTCGCCACTAAGCAAATCCATCAGTAGCTTCGCGGCACTTTCACCTGCTTTATCAAAAGGATAGTTAAACGTAGAAATACTTGGTGACGACACAGAGCCAAGCTCATCATTACCTACTCCTAGTACTTTGATATCCAATCCCGCAGTCAAACCGAGTTCTTGAATCGCCTTTACCGCACCAATCGCAATTCGGTCGGTTGCACAAAACAAGCCATCCAAATTAGCATGCTCTGCCAATAGCTGTTTCGCTTGCAGGTAGCCCGACTCAATCGTAAATTCGCCGCGGCTATGAAATAGTGGCTCACCTTTGCGCTTAAATTGCAGCGCCTGCTCAAGACCTTGATAACGAAGTTTGTCTACCGCAATATCTGAACTAGCCACCCCAATAAAGCCAATATTTCTACAACCATTTGATAATAAACGATTCCCAGCTTCAAATCCTACTCTAAAATCATCATGAACGATGCTTGGAATGTTAAACAGTGAGCCATCCTGCCCCACCAGCACCACAGGTGCAGCGGATTGCAAAATCACCTCAACCAATTCTTCGTCTAAGTGTGTTGCATACAGAATAATGCCCTCGACGCGCTTTTGGTTAAATAGGCGAATGAACTCAATTTCTTTTTGAAAAGATTGCTGCGTACTGGCAAGCAATACCTGTTTACCTGCATTGTCAAACACACGACTTAACCCGTCGACCCCTTGTGAGGTGGCGCTTGACGCAACCCTTGGCACAATCACACCAATAAGGTTGGTCTTTTGTGACTTAAGCTCTTTCGCCACTAGGTTTGTTTGATACCCCAGTTCATCAATGGCCTTCTGAACCTTATCCTTCGTTGCTTGCTTTACCCCATACTCGTTATTCACAACTCGAGATACAGTAGATTTGGAAACGCCAGCGAGTTTGGCGACATCATGTAAGCTTGCCATGGGGTAAATGTCCGATATTTATGGGAATGTTTGCAAAGAATACCATGAAAAACGAGGTTTGAATAAGCTTAGCTACCAATCAACAACTTGCTTATTACCCCATTTCGACCGAAATTCTTACAGAGCGCACACTCTTATCGAGCCTTATATGACAAGAGATGATCGCAATCACATTGTGGCACTTTATCTTTTGACACTTATTCGAACATGCTTATGATTCGATCTTGCAAACGTTCCCAAAAATGAATTCAACACACTTTATTGAGAACAACATTAGATAATAACGCACAAAATGTAACCGGAGCTCGTTATGAACTATCCAGTCATAGCCAAACAACTACTCGCGCTGCTTGGGGGAAAGGACAACCTCTCTGCCTTGGCACATTGCGCTACTCGCTTACGCCTCGCTGTAAAAGATGAATCGCTGATCCAAGAAAAAGCAATCGACGATCTAGAAGGCGTGAAAGGACAATTCAAAGTCGCTGGTCAGTATCAGATCATTTTCGGCTCTGGGATCGTTAACCAAGTTTACGCTGAACTCGCTAAACTGACTGGCATGTCCGAAATGTCAACCAAAGACGTAGCCTCCGCGGGTGCTCAAAAGCAAAACTGGCTGCAACGTGCAGTAAAAGGCTTATCAGACATTTTTGTACCTATCATCCCTGCTATTGTTGCCGGTGGTCTATTGATGGGTATCTTCAACTTGCTGACCGCACCAGGCCTGTTTATCGAAGGACAATCGCTGATTGATGCGAATCCAGCTCTTGCCGATCTGGCCAGCATGATTAACACCTTTGCGAACGCACCATTTGTTTACTTACCTGTTCTGCTCGCATTCTCAGCTTCGAAGAAATTTGGCGGTAACCCTTTCCTTGGCGCAGCCCTTGGTATGTTGATGGTTCACCCTGATCTATTGAACGGCTGGGGCTTTGGTGGCGCAGCAGTATCAGGTACGATCCCAACTTGGAACATCTTAGGCTTTGAAATCCAAAAAGTCGGTTACCAAGGCTCTGTGTTACCTGTACTGGTATCGGCGTTCATTCTTGCTAAAGTAGAAAATGGCCTGCGCAAGTTTATCCCATCTGTTTTGGATAACCTGCTAACACCAATGCTCGCTATCTTTATCACAGGTTTCCTAACCTTTACGGTTGTCGGTCCATTCACTCGTGATATTGGCTTCTTACTTGGTGATGGCCTTAACTGGCTATACGACTCAGCAGGTTTTGTTGGTGGCGCACTATTTGGATTTATCTACGCACCGTTTGTTATTACCGGTATGCACCACAGCTTTATTGCTATCGAGACTCAGCTTCTGACTGACATTGCGATTACAGGCGGAACGTTCATCTTCCCAATTGCAGCAATGTCTAACATTGCACAAGGCGGTGCAGCACTTGCGGTCGGCCTAACCACGAAAGATATCAAGCTTAAAGGGATTGCAATGCCTTCTGGTGTGACTGCTTTACTAGGTATCACAGAGCCGGCAATGTTTGGTGTTAACCTAAAACTTCGCTACCCGTTCATCGCAGCTATCATCGGTGCAGCCATCTCAAGTGCTTTCATCACTATGTTTAATGTGAAAGCACAAGCACTAGGCGCGGCCGGTCTACCAGGCATCATCTCGATTCGACCAGAGAATATCGGCTACTACGTCGCAGGTATGGCCATTTCATTTGCTATCGCGTTTGGTCTAACGATTGTTCTAGGGATGCGCAGCAAGCAAACCGCTAGCAATCAAACCGAGGCATCGGCTTAGTCGTCACCAATTTACCCTGTAAAGATAGCCCCCCTACCTACCCAAAGGCTCACACAGTGTGAGCCTTTTCATTTTCATCCCACCAGCGCTCTTGCCCACTTACTTTTAGTTCACGAAGTAACACCTTTTGGCCAATCTTTGGACATAGGAAATCGACTCCTAAGCGTCTGGCTTCTTGCTCTGCTCTAAGTAGTGGGTCATTCCAAACATGATAAGAAAGGTCAAACGTCGTATTATGGATTGGCAGCATCACTCTGCCCTGTACATCCAAGTGAGCCTGAACACTTTGTTCAGGAAACATATGGATGTCAGCCCAGTTCTCATCGTAGGCTCCGGTTTCCATAAGCGTCAGGTCAAAAGGACCATAACGCTCTCCAATCTGTTTGAACCCGCCGAAATAGCCCGAGTCTCCACTAAAGTAAATCCTCGACTCATTCCCCAAGATAACCCAACTTCCCCACAACGAACTGTCGCGCTGTTTAAGCGATCGACCCGAGAAATGCTGTGTTGGCGCAAACGCAAAGCGAACTCCACTCACCACCATTGACTGCCACCAATCGAACTCTACGATCTTGTCATCTGCGACTCCCCACTCTATCAAATGACTCGCCACACATTTCGGCACCAAAAACACCCCTACCTTATTGTGAAGCTGCTTAATGGTTTGCTTATCCAAGTGGTCGTAGTGATCATGGCTTATTAAACACACATCAATGAATGGCAGCTCACTGATGGTAATCGGTAAGTCGTGATAGCGCTTTGGGCCAGCCCACTCTAGAGGAGAGGCTCGATTACCCAATACCGGGTCAGTCAATAGGGTGAGGCTATCGACTTTCATTAGTACCGAGGAGTGCCCTAACCGGTAAACACAATCGCGGGTTTCAGCTTTTATCGTCTGAGAACACATGGTTTCAATCGGGATAGCGGGCGCTTGAAAACTAAGGATTTTATCGAGATTAAGATAGGAGCGTAGTGTGGTAATCGTATCTTTGAACGTTGGGTTATAAAGGACTTCTGAGTTGGTAAAGCGTTGGGGTGTAGTGTTATTGAGCTTGGTGTCCGAGAAAAGGGGCAATAGTCGAGTCTTAACATTCCTTGATAGAGACGCTGGCATAGTGAGCTTCCTATTGAGTCATTGTGCCCATCCAGTGTTGCGGCTCAAAGTGACACTTCAATGCCAGTTTGACGAAAGCTATGTGTCGATAACATGAAGATACTGACACATTTGATGCCACAAAACTAACCTCAGTCTTTGCAGTAAATGAATCAAAAGTACTAGTCCCTAAGAGGCACTTTGCAGTTTATGCAACCTAACTTATATGACTACCTACACCATGCTAGCATCGCTCGATATTTAGTCTACGTTAGAGTTCGAAATGGGAAAGCCAGCCGCACGTATTGGCGACAATCATCAGTGTCCTGAAACAACCAGTAAAGTACCTCACATCGGTGGCCCCGTCGCTGCTGGCTCTTCTAGCATCACTGTCAATGGTATGCCTGCCGCCCGTAAAGGTGACAAACTGATTTGCGTTGGTCCACCAGATACGATTAAAGAAGGATCTTCTTCAGTATTTATTGATGGTAAACCTGCAGCACGTATAGGAGATGGAACCGCGCATGGCGGGCAGATTGTCGCTGGCAGCGGAAATGTCTTCATCGGCAATGCTGGGAAATCGCCTGCAGCTTCATCAAGTTCTGGTAGTAAAGCTAAGACATCTGAATCTAAACAGAGTGAATCTAAGTCCAAGTCGTCATCAACCCCTTCATCACAAAGCGGTTCATCGCAAAACAGTGGCGAAGCTTCTAAGGCTGAAAGCAGCGCATCGCAATCTGATAGCGCACAGGATCAAATAAACACGGCAACTCACTCGCAGAACGAGCCTGAAGAAGCCGCTCTACCTATTTCAATTATCCCTATTCGTTATGCTTACGACACCGAGTTCTTAGCCAATCCACCGCCTGCACCTTACGCACAGCATAAGCTTAATAAAGTACTACCAAAAATCACCCGCCAGCTCCGAGATGGTTGGGTATATGTATTTAACGAAACCACGAAAGAACTCAAAGAGCATCAGATAGATGGAGCAGTCATAAGTAACGGTGGCATCCAATATCCTGAAGGCACGACACTGAGTCTCGCGTTCTCTCTGTTTCAATGGACACCGCGAATCAAAAACACGCTTAGTGAGCAGGCGTATCTTAGAAATCGTTTTATGCGTCGGATCCGCTGTCAGCAAACCCCTCAAAAGCACACCAGCAATGCAGAAAGTTTAGACTCACTCGCGGATAATCATGTAGAACATCAATTCGCTCACAGCTCGGCGTCCGCTTCGGGACAATCTGAGCACCCACTAAATCATGTAAAACCAGCCTTCGACTCAGCACAGTGGCTAACCAATGCAACAACCCCAGACAAGCTAGTCGTTGCACTTGATGACCCTTATTCTGATCTTCAAGACCTTACTTATCCTATTCTCCACCATGTTCGAGATTATTTGATGATCACTGAAGGAGATGAAGAGACACATCACAAGCTATTGATGGCTGGGATAGTGCGCAACCTTGCTCGCGTCCAAATAGACCAAAAACACTGGCCATCGAAGGTAACTCAAGAGAACTATGTCCAGTTTGAACAAGATCTACATCAGTATCTCGTGGCACTCGATGTGGAAACGATGGCTAAGCAGGTAAAAAACACTAACCTCGCCAACACCATGAGACATGGCAGTCAACACTCAACAAAAGCTCGAGAGAAACTTTTAAACGTATGGGGGTATCGGCCGAGCGGTGATATCCACGCGCAATGGGCGAAAAAGAAATCACTCTACAAATACGTTGACTGGTCAAGGCTCGACGCCTTCTCTACCCAGTTAGACCAACAACTCGATCGAGTCGATGCGCTGTTGGGGCTCAGTATTGACCTTCTATGCGCACTAATTCGAGATCTCGACGACGATCCTATTTCTTTGGGGATCGACAACCAAACTAAACAAGGTGTCGATCAGTATCTCGACCTTATGGATCTTGTGGTCACAACTTTAAAAACAGGAGCAGAGCATAGAGAAAAAAGCCAATCTAGTGTCAATAGTTTGTTGAGTGAACGTACTATACTCGCCTACGCCCCTTATGGAGGCAGTAAAGCTCTTGCTCAAGCCATAGCGCGAGATTTCAATCACGATGCTGATTTTGCTGGTATGTCTCGGTTCTCGGATCTTCTAGGCGTTACCAACAACTTCAGCGCTTGGGTTGAACAGCCCGATGTCAGAGAACAACACTGGTTAAGTATTCTCGACGAGCATTCTAAAAAAGTCATGCAGGCAATTACCTCCTCCGTTGTAGATTCGACCTCAGGTGCTTTTGATAGGATTTTGCTCGCCCTTTTCCCATTGACACCCAGTACCGGTTCCCAGTCCAAACGGCTGCTACTTATGTCTCTTTGGGGTGCAACCGTTAATCGCTTTACCCTCAAAATCAACCGCGACTATATTCAAGCCTCACAAACAGCACGCCAACAGCTACGCGACATTATCGAGCACAAAAAACGTCTATACGATGAAAAAATCATGAGCCGAAAGCGCTATCAACAACGCGCCCTAGTGCTGCTAAATCTACAAAAGCGATTTGCTAAGACACTACAAAACACTGACTTCATCACCATAGTTAACAACGACCGAAGTACTCAGTTTAGGGCTGAGGTGAGTAGGCAAGTTGAGCAGTATGTGAGTGCTTCTTATAGTAATTTTAAGGAAAAAGCTGCTCATGGTGCTCAATCTGTTGGAGGATTACTTAATTCCACTATTGTTCTAATAAACTTGCTCAATCTACAAACATCTATGGATACTCTTCGATCACTGCCGGAGGAATCGAAACAATATAGAAAAGCATGGGAAGATCTGAGTATCAGTTTTTTGTGGACTCTGCATGCTATTGGGGCAACTACGGAGAGTGCAGCCAAATATTGGTTAGGTCGCAACAAAAGCGCCAATCTATTAGAATCTAGCCTCTAAGACGCGGTTAGAAGTGGTCATACAAAAGCAACTAGAAGAGTAACCAGCATACTGGCAAAAGGCATTGCTGTAGGGTGCGTCGCAGGGATAGCGGCCGTCATATGGGAATCCTATAGAGATATAAAACGTATACTAAGTGAAGAGGATGACCTTGTAGTCAGATCATTATTATCTGCTAGAGTGGGAGCTATCTTAGCTCAATCAGTAGCATGGACGACATATTTTATAAACGCGTTTGTACGGAAACTTCCTTATTCCATGACACTTCCAATATGGGCTACATCAACGCTCTTTTGGGGAAGTCTAGTCTTTCTAGTTCTATCGATTTTACTTTACCTGCTTGAGAAAACGCCGCTTGAAAAATGGATACGTGAATCAACCTGGGGAACGCACTCAAAAAACTGGCCTGAAATAAGAGAGCTCAATGATTATTACTGCTTGATCTTCCAGCCAATAGCAAAAATACACAATATACAGTATGCCCCATACATTGAAGATTCCAGCTATATAGGCGAAATTCCAATAAAGCCAGAAAGTTACATTATCGACATTTCTTTCACCAAACTAGGTCAAGCTCCATTTGTTGAACTCTGTGATAGTAACGCTGCTATCTTATCTCACAGTGAAATAGTCAACATTAAGGGATATCAATCGGTCAGGTGTTGGATCAGCACTAAGCTCAACAAAGTAAAACTTCGTGTCGGCTATGAAGGGAGTTCTTTACCAGAGTTCATCATCACAGCAAACAGTCAAAATAAAGTCACTATCGTTTCCAGCGAAAATAACTCTACTCAACTCCAAGGCATCACGTTAGCGAGTGCATAATGTACAAATCAGACTTCAAAAACAAAGACCTAAAACGATCCAAAGCTAGTAACCAAAGTGACAATGCGAGACAGAATGTACTAAACGAAGCCGAATCAATTTTTACATGGACCGTTATCCCAAACCGCGTAACCAGTGATTATCTCATCGTCGGATTTTACCTGTGCTTATCTATTTCTTTGGGTGTATATATGTTTGTTAATGATGCATCGCTAGGGTTCGTACTATTTTCTACCATATTGTGGTCGCTAATCTCTCTAGTTCCTTATTTTACGATGTTCAAACCTCAAACCTATGACTTTGAACTCACGAAATACGGAGTGCGGGTTAGCACTACGGATAACGCACATGAGATATTCTACTCCGCCACCCGCAAAGCAGCTTGGATAGCATGTATCATCGCCTTTTTCGCTATTGGCCCATTGGCTTTTGCAGGTGGAGCGGCGTTCGCTCTAATGGCACCTAAGTTTACTCAGTTTAAAAGACAAACCGTGTATAGTTCTTTCCATTTCCATGAAGTTGTCTCATTCAAATACCATCGCAAATCTTGGTACATGTCGATCCATCCTCACTTCCCGACTGAGACGCGACAGTCCGTGTACTACGATCATATGTCACCGTACTACTTTTTTATTGAACCCAATAAGCTATACCTTTTTATCTCAGCACTCAAAACCGTTGCTTCAATTGAGGAAGCCAAAGAAGTCGAAAACCTCGATGAGCTTAGACCTATCTTCGACTTCCCTACAAATCCTCGACAATGAGAAACTAAGCTTACTTCGCAAAGCGCGTATATAGTTAAAACATCCCCGCTACGCCATGCGAGATGATTATGAAAGAGTTAAAGCAAATACAATGGCCCGAGTACTTCCACCCCAAAAATGCGCCGGTGCATGTAAGAAACGAGAAGATTGTGCCTACGGACTGTGAACAAGTCTGGAATTGGATAGTTCGCGCGCCTTGTTGGCCGAACTGGCAGCATCGTAGGACACAAGTGCAAATTGTTAAAGGTGACAGTAGCGAGCTGCACAAAGGGACGGTATTTAACTGGGTGACTAAAACCATGCATTTTGAATGTACGGTAGTTGAGTATGAACCGTTTGAGCGTATTGCATGGCGAGGCAAGACAGGTGGAGTCGATATGTACCACGCTTGGTTGATTACACCTTGCACCCAAGGGTGCCACATTATCACAGAATCGACACAGCGAGGCGGACTTCGCTGGCTAACCGGCCTGTTTGTTAAAAAGCAAGTCGACGCCTACCACCAGCATTGGTTAGAAACACTGGCGGCTCAAAAGAAAAGCTAATTGGACATTGTACAAACTGAGTTTAATGTTTATAACGTTTTCAGCATCCAAACATCACAGCCATTATGTAGCGTGCCCGGATAAGGTTTCGAAAGGTGCTCAAAGCCTGCAAGCTCATAAAGCTTGATAGCGGCCGTCATTGAGCTCAGCGTATCAAGGTAGCAGCTTTGATAGCCCTGCTGTTTGGCAAATGCCAAACATTGCTCTGTTAGCTTTTTCCCCAATCCATGCCCGCGACTTGTCGGCAGCAAAAATAGCTTCTTCAGCTCACAAACCCCAGCGTGCTCACCAAACGGAGCAATACCACCGCCACCAACCACTTCGCCATCCAATAAGGCGACCAAGTAGAGGCTTCCCTCTCCTTCATGGTAGTGTTCACTCATCGCCAACACTTCAGGATCCGAAGGACCAAAACCATCACCAATCGCTCCATATTCTGCACCAACTGTTTTAATCACGTCACAAAGCGCTTCATCATGCTCTGCGGCCACTTTTACTACTTGTACATCCATTGCATTTTCCATTGTGATTAAGAGGGGAGCGACGACGCTCTTCTGAGTAATATATCTTATGAACAATTCTCTGTTTAGCTAATGTTGGCATCGGGTTAGGATTTACTACTGATTTTGATAGGCTTTGACCATGAGTTTTTAACCATGAATAGCACCGTTACACTCTCCTTTGCCGCCATGACGGCGTTTGCATTCAACTCGCTACTGTGTCGCCTAGCGCTTGGCAGTAGTGCTATCGACCCGGTGAGTTTTACCTCAATTCGTCTTATCAGCGGAGCCGCAACACTTATTGTCCTCAGTACCTTGATTGCCCGCAGGCAGGGAACCAAAGCTAAAACACCAAACGTGTCCATTCCACTGAAACAGTCCATTGTACTCGGTGCGACTTTGTTTGGTTATGCACTGCTGTTTTCTTTGGCTTATATTACGCTAGATACTGGCACTGGAGCCCTAATTTTATTCGGTACCGTACAGTTTGCACTTGTCATCCATCATCGTCTTACTGGACATACCCTCACCCCACTCGAGATGGTCGGCATGTTCGTCGCTGTTGGCGGATTTATCTTGCTGCTACTACCGGGGGCAGCTCAGCCATCTTGGTTGGGAGCAAGTCTAATGGTGGCCTCTGGGCTCTGTTGGAGTGGCTTTACGTTACTAGGAAAGCAGGTTAATTCACCGGTTATAGCAACGAAGCAAGGTTTCATCGTCGCCAGTGTAATGGTTTTCGCTTTTGCGATTCTAAGCCAGGTACTGTTCGCTTTACCAAGTACATTCACTGCGTCCGGCATCTTATATGCCCTGCTTTCTGGCGTCATCGCTTCTGGGCTTGGCTATTATCTTTGGTACCGCCTTCTGCCAACTATCGACGTACTGCAAGCGTCATTGATGCAACTAAGCGTGCCAGCAATCGCTATGTTTCTTGGGTGGGGATTGCTGGCAGAAACGCCGTCTCACCTGTCGTTGCTGGCGACCGTATTGATTCTGACCGGAATCGCCGTTGCGACATGGGCGAAGTCGCGCTCGTCTGTGAAAATCGATAAATAGCTGTGATTGCCAAATAGAAATCTAGATAAGATACAAAACCTTAATTGGTATCTGAGCGCAATCTGCACTAACTTATAGCCAAGATAACTTAGTCCAAACTGCCTATTGAGATGCCAATGAGAACTCTATTTTTACTCACCCTCGCCACCTTACTTTCGATCACAACCACATTCGCTGCCAGCGATGACACGATAGCTACTGCTCAGCCTTCTGATGACGAAACTGAACAGCCTTTGGTAAACATAAACATGATGCTGGATCTCGACGGCATCGAGCAGTCAATCAATCGCTCTAGTGTTGCCATCGATAACTTAGCAACATCACTAACCTTACTATCACAAAATGAAAGCTTGAACGAAGAACAGCGCCAAGTGTTGGTCGATACCATAGATAACATTAATGAACTTACGGAGATGTCTAAGTCGTCTCTAGCAGCCTTACCAGGAGCGCTTGAGCAATCTCAGAACTCTATTGCCAACAGCACGAAAAAGTTTGCTTATGATGTTCGCTTTAACGTACTGCTACTGTTAGCACTGTTGGTGCTGTCAATTGTATTGGCATTGGTAGCGGCATACTGGCTATTGCTACGTCCAATGCAAGGCACCATTTTGCACGCAACTCGCAACGTTTCCAAAATGGCGACGGCGATTCACAAAACCGCTGAATCGCTTGAAACGACCACCGAAAACCAAAAAATCATCACCCAGCACCTGCATGAGACTGAGTCTATTCACACTCAACCTGCTGACCAAACATCCCTTAGTTGAGGCCAACCCCAAGAGGTGATCTCAACGCCTTTTATCACACCTTCAAAGCTCAATGTCTGCCTATGGTGGAACATTGGGCTTATCACCCCTTCATGAATCAACATAGAACCAAACGGCTCTAGTTCAGTGAGATAATCTTTGGCCTCACTATTAGCACGGATCTGGTTGATCTCTTTAATAAGCCAAGTACTCAGTTCGTCACCAATCGTTGCATGAAGAACAGGATCACTCAAAAAGAACAAGAGCGCCGAAACCTGATAGTTATCATCAAGGTTGAGACTGCTGAGCACTAACTCTTCTTCAAACCCTTGGTTGAATGACTTATCAATAAACTCATCAAAGCTATAATCATGCAGGATTACCTCTACCCCTTGCTGTTGTATAAGGCGTTTCATCGCCTTAGCACCGCGAGTGATCCCTGGGTGATGATAGAAAGCAATATTCAGCGTATCGGGTAGCATTACGGTATTAGAGCTAAGACGTTTAATCGGCTGCCAAAAAGGGAAAAAGTTGGTCGCATTTTGGGCGCCAAACTTTTGGTCGTCCCGTTGCAATTGCTTCCAAATTTGTTCTCCACTAAGCGCCTGGCTCAGCCAGCGGCGTTGGTCATGATTCAGGTTGGTGTTCCGCTGATTAAAAATCATGAACATACATCCGTGTTCGATACGAGCTTTCGAATCCGTTCTCCCCTCACTTTTACCTTCGTCCGCTAAATAGTCGAGCTCTGGATGTGAAATCACGGGAGTCGCTTCATGACCTACACTGTCGGTGACTGAATGATTGCAACTGGTGGACTCTTCCGAAAACAAATCCTTCTTAAGCGACCATATTGATACCTGATCGGTCAACGCGCGCAAGCCGTGGTAGCGGTCATTGGCGGTAAGTTCCATCTTCTCCAAAGTATGTTCCGCCAGCGAAAATACACCGCACCCAATCACAGGTTTGGTTGTTGAACTCGATGCCGAACTCAATGACTCTCTCGGCTCAATGGAGTATTTGAGATCAGTAAGTAATGCAGCAAACCCTTTGTCTTGCCGCGTCAGCGTTACCTCAAGAGTATTTTCTGCCACCGCTTCGATACTCACCACATGATCTAACTCATTTCGAAAGTAAGGTAACGATTGTGCATAAGCCAAGCTTTCCGACACTGCTTTGGCATCCACGCGGCCGCCATTGTGGAAGTAAACCGACGGGCGAAGGTAGAATCGCCAAACGTGAAAGTTTTGTTCTGCCTCCCAATGATGAGCAATATCTGCGACAACGTCTCCTTGCTCATTTAACGTCACTAACCCAGCGTGTACCTGACGAATCAAAAATCGCTCACTGTTGCGTTGTGGGCGCCGTGGTGACAACTCCGTAAAAGAACGATTGTAGGTCAACTGTACTCGCACTTTGCCTTCGGAGACCTGAGCACCGGCATTTTGTTGCAACAGTTGCCCAAAGGCAACTTGGTCATGTTGAAGAAACTCTAACGCCTTGTCGTATTGGCTCGACTTCACCCAGCCCGATGCCACATCTCGTTTGACCTCGTCATCGCTTAACGCACGAATTAGAGTTGAGCGTTGATTGCGCCCCACTCTTGGAAGCCATGATATCCAGCGCTTTTCAGTCATCATTTTGAGAATGGATCTTGTATGCCGCGGACTGGCGAACAGCATCTCCGACACCTGTCCTAGAGTCACCGCGTGCTCTTTACCCAACTCCAAACCTAACAGGCGCTGATAATAGCGGTAGAGATTAATAGATTCCAATAATAGGCACTCCCAGCGAAAAGTAGCGTTCCTTATTTTAGCTCCAAGCGGAGGATTTAGCTATGAGTTCGCTATATAGCCCAAATTAAGGCACCAATTCAGATCTAATCGCTCTGTTTTTCGCTTCCCTATAAAGACTCATACTACGTACATGTTCAAAGACAAGCACAGCCGGAGCCCGCAAATGAAATCCAATAGCCACGCAAAGTCAGCCCATCCATTGACAACCTATTACCTAAACCAGATTGCCAACCAAAAGCATCGTCCACGTTGGCAAACTGAAGCGCTAGTTCAACTAGCTAAAACTTGTCAGTTCCTGAAATAAACCGAATTGCGATAGCTGGGGAAGCATGTTTATGCTCCCCCCCAATTAAACATTTCTATTTCCCCAGCTATCGTCTCCGCAAAACAACTATTCGCACAAAGCAGCCATTCCCACAAAACAGCTCAGACAAGAAAAGTCTGACACCTTGGCAAGCGGGTAAACGATTCGAAGATCTCTTGCTACCACTCATGACAAAAAACTGTGAGCTCAACGAGCTTTATAGCGATCAAACAGTTAGCTAATATTCACGTTGTTCGATATTGCCATTACTGGTTCACCGGCTCCACATGCACACGCTTTGACATCTTTATTCACACAAATCTGTCCTTAGGCAAAAAAACCACGTGCTAGACTATGCATCTTTTTTACTCAACCATTACGAAAATGTCTTTCACACAACGTGTTGCAATAACAGCCTCTGTTGGCCTGTCAACGATAATGCTAACGCCAACTTCAAGCGCTACAGGGCTTAATTTTTGGGAATCATCTACCTCTAACAGTGCCCTAGCCAGTGCAAACGGTGCATCCGCGGTCGACGCCAGTATCTTGGCGACAGCGCCATCGAGTATGACGCAGTTAGAGTCGACTACGGTAACAGCGAGTGTGACTCGTTACCAAGTGGACACCGATTACGACATTTTGGGAACCAAATCCTCCTACTCTAAGGCCAACCCCATCCCGGCTGGTTTCTTGGTGATACCTCTTGAATCAAATTGGTATGTCGGATTGGCCGCATACAGCCGTACGGCAGCAGATATTTCGATTTCAGAATTTAAACTTCCACCTCCTCTTAACCTGCGTATCTTGGATCAAGCTCGTGTTCGACCTATTGTGGTCTCTTTTGCACCAAGCGTAGCGTACAAAATGGGAGATGTGAGTCTCGGTGTTACTCTCGAATATCAATACGCTGACTACCTTCTTGAGCGCAATGACTGCAATTTCTGGGGCAAATGTAGCCTAGAAGCAACAGAAGGGAATACTAATGGTTGGAGCGGTGCGCTAAGTGCAACATGGCAAGCTAACTCGTGGTTAACACTGGCTGCTACACATAGACTAGCGAGCTATTTCGGGGACAGTAATATTCAGTTTGACCTGCCATCTATAACCAGCGTCTACGGCACCATCGCAATCACTGACAACTGGTCTTGGCATAACACCTTCAGCTTGTCGCGTTGGGATGGACAAGGTGTGACTTATGCCGATTACAGCGATCCTATCCAACTACTCAAGGGATCTCGTCATAGCAAACGTTATGCAACGTCGATGGAATACAGAATTGGTGATTTGGCACTGCGTGGTGGCGTAAGCATCGATGAAGCGATTGATTCATTTGGTGGCGAAGATGTACGTTATCGCCTAGGTGCCGCTTATTCGTTCAGTGACAATCTAACCTTAGATTTAAGCGGTTTCAGTGAGCACTACGCGAGAAAGAACGTAAAGGTGACTAACGATCTTCAAGTTGACGTACTCAATCAAGGCTATGGCATCAGCTTGGGCATGACTTATCGCTACTAACTACCATTTAGTAGAACGAGTGTTTTGAAGCTACAAGTGTTTTGAAATAATTGGTGCTTTACGATACATGGTGCTCTGCTATCTCAGAGCACCTAATTTGCAGTCAGAGTTGTTCATCGTTACCAACGAATGTAGATAGGGGTGCCTATTTTCACCAAAGAAACGAGTTCATCCATCTCTTCATTAGTGATGGCGATACAGCCATTCGTCCAATCAAAACTCTGAATAAACTGTGCCGCTCGGCGATCGCCATTTTTTAAACCGTGGATCTTGATGTTACCACCTGGGCTGACCCCCAAACTCTCCGCTCGATTCTTGTCTCTGAGGTTGGGATAGCTGATGTGCATTGAGCGATAAAAGGCCGAATCATCCATCACGAAGTCTAAGTAATACTTTCCTTCTGGCGTGCGGTTGTCCCCTTCTTGGATCTTATGGCCGCGTGGACTCTTACCCAGAGCAATACGATACTCCCGAACCACAACGTCACCGTCCATCAAATACATTCGCCTGACAGACTTTTTCACTTCCACGCGATCAACCACTGCCTGTTTTTCAAGCACAAAACCTTGAGCTTGCGTAGGCAACGCGATGACCATCACCAAAACTAATAACCACTTATACATCAGTCTTTCCTCTCATACCCCAAGCAAATCAAGCCTTGGGAGGCCGATTCTACCCCTTCCCACTCTAGGTTCCAACGAAAAGTCCTAGTTATGGGTTGAGCTCTGAACGCTATTTGATGCAAGCGACTGAATACATTATAGGAATAGATTCATCTTGTTTTTGTTGTCATATGACAACACTGTTTTTATTAAATCCCCATATATCAACAATAATAAATTGACTAAACTACTTAGCAACTTCACAGAGAAGTCCAAACAATCGTTAAGGTGAACACATGAAAAAGCTCGTTGTTATTACAGGTGCCAGCTCTGGTATTGGTGAAGCTATTGCTCGTCGTCTAAGTGACGCTGGCCATCCTCTATTACTGCTTGCTCGTCGCGTCGAAAAACTTGAAGCACTAGAATTACCAAACACTTTGTGTGAAAAAGTCGACATTACTGACAAAGCGACTTTCGAAGCAGCGATTCAAAAAGCGGAACAAGCTTTTGGCCCTGCTGACGCGTTAATCAACAACGCAGGTGTCATGCTACTTGGCCAAATCGACACTCAAGAGGCATCTGAGTGGAAAGCCATGTTCGACGTCAACGTGATTGGCCTTCTAAATGGTATGCAAGCGGTGCTGGCACCAATGAAAGCACGCAATGCTGGTACTATCATCAACATCAGCTCCATTGCTGGACGTAAAACCTTTGGTAATCACGCTGCATACTGCGGTACTAAATTTGCCGTGCATGCTATCTCTGAAAACGTGCGTGAAGAAGTGGCTGAATCTGATGTACGTGTTGTCACTATCGCTCCAGGTGCCGTTGAGACCGAGCTGCTGTCACATACAACTTCTCAAGAGATCAAAGACGGCTACGATGAGTGGAAAGAGGTCATGGGCGGCGTACTAGCGGCTGATGATGTGGCGAGAGCCGTTGAGTTCGCTTACGCGCAGCCTCAAAATGTGTGTGTTCGAGAAATCGTTCTGGCGCCAACTCGTCAGCAGCCATAGGCGCTTTTTTTAACGGTGGCGATGCTCAGTAGCATCGCCTTTTTTATGACCATTTTTTAGCCATTAAAGCCAATCCAATTTAAAAAATACGTCTGAAAAGCAGCAAATAAATGAATCGAAACACTTTGAATATAAGTATTGCAAAACGTTTATTTTGTAATCAGTTGTAATTCTATGACGCTGTCTGATTTTTCAGCATATAGTTGCAAAAGCTTTATTATTAGTAGCGTCATATCGCAAATCCCTTCTCTTCCCTGGCGTAAAATAGCGTTAGTCAATAACGATTCCTGAATGAAGGAGAAGTGAAATGGATAGAATTATCAATACCTTAGGTTTATGCATCATTGCAAGTAAGTACGCTATCGTGCTCTTAATGGCGGGTATCACATTCAGTACTGGTGTGATAGCAGCAGAGCTACTTTACACAGGGATGGAAAACTCTGAATAAGCGGTTTGTAGGGAATATATCGCGACAGACCTCTATTTAAACTTTTCGTTGCTTTATATTATATTTGGGAGCTTTTGCTCCCATTTTTATATCAATTGAACTTTGGCCGTTGCTCGTGGCATTTACAGAGCCTGACCTCGTTACACAACCTTCTCACAACGCAAGATTTATCTTCACCTTACTATGCCGCTTGGACTAAGTTGCAGGTACAATGGCCACTTATTCGCATTGTTGTTTGAAAAGGGACAACCCATGTTCGCTGATTGGTTTAGCCAAACATCGCTTATTGCCATGCTGCTCATTTTTGTTGGCTCCTACGTGCAAACCGCCATCGGTTTTGGGCTGGCCATTGTAGCCGCGCCTTTGCTCTTCCAAGTATCTCCCGACTACGTGCCTGCGCCGATCTGTTTAGTTGCGCTCTTTATTTCGATCCTCAACGCAATGAAGCATCGCAGCAGCATTGCCATTGGTGGGCTCAAAATGGCCATCATTGGGCGTATCCCGGGTTCTATTGCTGGCGCTGGGCTTCTGCTTTATGTATCAACGCAAGTATTGTCACTTTGGTTAGGGTTAATGGTTGTCTTTGCGGTTGTCGTCAGCCTGCTTCCTGTTCGCATTGAGCCGACTCCTGTAAGAATGGGGATCGCTGGTTTCTTCTCGGGCTTTTTTGGTACCAGCAGCGGCATTGGTGGCCCACCAATGGCATTGTTGCTTCAACACCAAGAAGCCAATCAGCTGCGCGGCAACCTCTCTGCATTTTTTGTGTTTAGCTCGTTTATTTCACTCCTGATGCAAGCACCCATTGGTTTTTTAACCACGCACCATTTGTTTATTACGGTTCCACTTATCCCAGCAGCATGGCTTGGCTACCAGTTAGCTAAGCTCACCACAGACTCGTTGCCGAAAGAGAAGATTCGCCTTGCAGCACTAGTGCTATGTTCATTAAGTGGCATCACCGCCATTTGGCAGAGCTTTTAGATTCACCTATCCACTTTTACTCGTTGCTGTCAAATCAACAAGCACAAAAAAGGAGCGAAATCGCTCCTTTTTCATCGCTCAAATCAAACTAGATTACGCATGTTTTGCGTCAGCAGAGTGATCTGATGATTGCTTGTCACGCGTTACAATCCAAATGGCAACAAACGCTATCGCTGTCAGTACACCAATCGCGACCGGTAGTGCGCTCCAGCTAAATTCTTCAACGGTAAAGCCACTGATTGCGCTACCTGTAGCAAAACCGATTGAGATGAAGAACATCATTAGACCTTGTGTGTAACCTGCACCAACACGCGTCAAACGTGATGCAACCGCTGGTGAACACATGTCTGTAACGGTAATGCCTTGCAGGTAAATAATGACCAAAGCCATTGGCAGAATCACTGTAGGGATAAACTGAAGCTCTGCGATAAAGTATAGCGCCACGATAACCACAATCGATGCGACAGTACATAGCTTAAATAGTGCTGTGGGACCAAACTTCGCAGAGAAACGCTCTGCTGCGACAACAATAATCAGACCTAGTACCGCTGAAATTGACAGGCTGGTTGCCGACAAGGCTTCTGAAACCGTAAAGGCATTTTTCATTAGGTTAGGGAACTGGGCTTGGAATGCACCTTGACCCGCACACAATGCCGCTACCGCAAATAGAAACAGACCAAACTTAGAGAAAATCACTTTGATTAGGTTCACTTTCTCTTGAGCTTCTTCTGCCGCCGCCTTTTCACGCGCTTCTGCCGTATCCAGCACACGCTGACCCGCTTCTTTATTGGTTAGAAAAGTAATCACTGACAGCACCGCAACAGTCGCCATCATAGTGTAGAAGCTTGTCTCGTAGCCAAAACCACCATCAGTTAGGGCAGCCAGTGCGCCGCCACCCAATAGCGTACCAATGATTGCAGCTTGCGCCATACGTCCTAGCTTTAATGCTTCCGTCTTATTGTCATAACCTGCAAACGCGATAAACACTGGGTTAAGCATTAGCAATGTCGCCGAACCTAAACCAAAGAACACCGAACCAATTGCCATCATGTTGAAATCTGTACCCGCTGCGATGTAGCAGAAACCCGCAACGATATACGCAATCATACCAAGGAACTGTGCTAGGCGATGCGCCTTAAATTTATCGGCCAATAAACCAATGACTGGAGCTGCAAGACCTGCAACACCGAAGAACCCCATTGCTAGACCAGCGTTTGCAAAGCTGCCTGTGCGCTCTGCAACAAAGGCAGGCATGACAATCGGAATGAAAACTAGCTGTACAAAGCCGTAGGCAAGGTGGGCAGAGAACCAAAGTTCGATCCCAAGTTTGTTAAATAGATTTTTTAGCATAACTATTCTGCGCATCCCTCTTGCTTGTCTGAAAGCACTGTTTGCTTTCATACCGCAAAATTTCAGCAAGCATCCTTCTGGTAAATAAGTAGGCCACCGTGGCCTTTCATTCTGACTGGTATCAAACAAGTACAATAACCCTACGACGACAGATTAAATGTTACTTCGTGTGTAACATTTATTTATGTTATCTATAGAACATATCGCTTTGCTTGTTGATTATTAACTTACTACCAAACTTAAATATTGAAATAGCCTGAATCAATATTTTGAAAAAATAGTCATGCTCAATGTCTCAAAATTATAAAATCCTCTAATTTGAAAAAGCCAATTGCTAAACAAACGTTAAATAATTATCTAAATGGGGCAAATAACGTTCTAAAAAGGTTAAAAATAAGCATCTTTTATAGCCATATTGACCTATAATGATGAAAAATAGAACAATATGTCATCCAGCAAAAATTCGAATAGAAGTGGGCAAATTTAATTCCGACCTAATTTAATTCCCAATAAAAATACCGCAGTAAAATACCCGGGTAATTTACTGCGGTATTTTTCCACTTGGGGAAATGAATTTATTCATAAGTTGATTTCTATAGCTAGATATTCAAAATGATAAAATAAAACAAAGGATAAATATCGAAGATGTACAAAAGTTGAACCAGCAGAATGCTGGTTCAATCGGATTAAAGTTTTTTCATGTCTTTCGGGCAGGTATCGAGATGAGTAGTTACCACCAGCCCCGTATCAGTTAAACAGATATTGCCTGGTGCACCTGCATCATCAGCAAAAGCAAAAAACGAACATACCGTGCTTAGCACGAACACAATTAATGACTTCATTATGAAAACTCCTTACTAAAGTCTTGTTCTACGAGGCAGTCTCCGTGCCTCGCTTTTTCAGCATAGACAAGATTTTCAAAGATCAGCAAAGAATTAGCATCATTTAACTGTATAAATAACCACCACAAATAACAAAGACTAACCCATTCACCCACTCAATAAATCAAGATTGTCTATTCACTTTCGCGCATTTTGACACCACACATTCACAACAATAATAAGTCTAACCCAACCATTACACAGCACTGTCGGTTTGTTCCTACACTTGGAAGATCTCGATCCACTGGGTAAACGCTATGCTATTGAATAAAAGACTGCTGATTCTAATTCTGAGTGCCTTTTTGGTAAGCGGTGCTAGTATCTTTGATCTGAACAACTCTCCTAGCCAGCATCAGCTTCAGGCATACGCGAACGTGGTTAAAGATACTTACGAGTCCAAGCTATTCTCTCTATCTCCCTATAAACAAGGGCATTTTGGGTTACGTATGTACCGCCAAACTCAAGACGAGAAATACCACACTACTATTTTGGTCGACCTTGCAAATGTCACTGATCGATTAAATCAAATAGCTGCAGAGGTCACCACGCCCAAAACAATTCGTCAGCACTCGCTTGCTCGCTTAAATGAATACAAAAAAGGTAAAGATGAGCGCAGTCAGCGCCGTTATGCCGCAACCAAAAACAACCCAGACTACTTCTATATGGGGCTCGACCTTTTACGGTATCTTGCCAGATTGCAAGAATATGGAGTCACTCATAAGTCTGATCAAAAACTACGCAAAGTACTTCGAAGCTACGATTTTGAAAGCGTTCTGACTGACAAGACAATGATTACCGCATGGGCTGCGCAACTTGCCAACCAAACGTATTGGTTGCGACAGATCGGGGAGCAAGATTTGGTTTCTGAGTTTGTCGACGCGTTCCAACGCACTTACCCAGATAGCGAAGACTACCGCCTAAGCAAGCAGCAGTTTGGCAACAAACTCTATGGTATGACACACATCATTTTGGCGGATTCGGGTTACTATCAACGCCCCGTCAACGAAAAAGATCATCAATGGATTTATGATTATTTCCGTCGCAACATCGATGACATTATCAAGCACACCAAGGAAGATATTGTTGCTGAAGTGGGGATCAGCTTTTTGTTAGCAGGACTTCATGATGATCCTGTTGTAAAGAAAGCTCGCGCCGCTATCGCTCGTGCCGTTGATAAGAAACATGGCATGATCCCATCAGTATCTGGCGATTTCGATTTTGCTTATGGCGAGCATCGCAACGTACTCGCCATTATGTTGCTTGACTGGAGAGCACCCTATATCGGTCCGAATGTGTCATCGGATCCAAAGCTCTTCAAGCAGTTGCCTTACGGCGTGCGACCCGCAGCATAGAAAGTAGAAGCGTCAGCCGTTAATTCATTCACGGCTAGGTTCAAATTGTCCTACCTGAAGAAACTGCACTATAAGCCCGGTCACATAAGGATCTCGGCGCAACCTGTCATGCTTAATGTCGACTTCGATAAAGTCTTGCATGCCTTTTAACTTTGTTGATTCAACGGACACCAAACCATCATTGGTTTTGGCAAACATACCATTGAACACCGGGTAACTTTGTGTGCCAGCGATAACGCCAAAGTTATAGTTGGGAAGCGGAAGACGGTTCGGAAAGCTCTCTGGGTTTGTCGTCAATGATTCTGCGGTTCCACCCACTAATGACAACATCCAGGTATCAGAAAAGAAATCAGCAACATCACTGCCATGATTAGGTGTGCCTACAAAGACCACATTACCCATTTGCTCAGAATGAACAAAGTCAGGGTGCTCAGCAAGATAAGAGCGAATCACCAACCCACCCAGCGAGTGACCAACAAAATGGATTTTGGCGTGATTTTTTAGCGCAAAATTGGTAGGAACGTGCTCACCAGAAGCATGCTGCGCCAATGCCTGATTATCTCTTTTCTGAGTAGAGTCATTAAACTCTGAGATGCAGCGTGACAATTCATCGGCACTTTTATCCAAAGTATTTTCAATGGGCTGACGCAGCGTTGGATAGTCTACAACACAAACTTGATAACCCTGATCTGCAATGCCCTTCGACATATTTTGCATCGACCAAGCGCTGCGAGCTAAACCATGCACTATCACGACCTGCTCGCCATGATGAGACTGAAACTGCGCGTCACTGACATCCATTTCGGGTTTGCTACATCCTACAAGTAATATTGCGGGTACAAACAGTGCCCAATTCTTCCGCATCATGTTACTTCTCTCCAAACCACCGAACCGCTTTTAGCATATCAAACTGGTACTACCTGTACTAGAAGGGGATGAAGGGATTTTTGTTCCAAATTACGACATATTAGTGGTCAATAGAACATTGAGAAAACGCGTAGCACAACTTATTGATATAAAAACTATTAACAACTGATAGATAGCGAAAGGTGGGCTATCTTAAACGCTATACAACTTACCCCAATAAGCCCCCTCAAGTGCGGAACCAAAATCATAGTTTTAGCTCCAGAGATCATTGGCTTTGCACACTTAGATTAGCTCCGACTTCATTTAACCCTCAGAGAGACAAGGCCTAAATAGTCAAAACCGTCACTTTCTCGTTGTTAATATAAAAAGCGACAATAGATATTCAATTTACTTACCCGACTCAATAAACCATTCACCAGGCCAATATAAACCCAGTTTGATATATAAATTAACTTCGCTATGTTGAAGGTGAGTGCACTCCTATTTTCAATATCCACCGCCAAGTACGCTTGGCGGTGAAGCTTTGCTTACCTATAAATAAGGAGTGGCATTATGTCCACAACCATAAAAAAACGAACACTGGTGATGGCCGTTGCGCTTGCCTGTGCGTCGACAACAGCGTTGGCTAACGATACCGATGGAGATGGTATCAATGACAGTTTGGATGTTTTTCCTTGGGATCCAACCAAATGGGCTCTGCCGTTTCATGAGCTCCCTACCGTCATTGAAGCGGAAGACTTCGATCTCGGTGGTCAAGGTGTTGCCTACTCGGATCGAGAAGTGGATAACCTAGGTTCAAAGAATTATCGAAACGAAGGGGTGGATTTCTCTACTCACGATGGCAAAGTCCATGTCGGCTGGTTTGGTCGAAATGAATGGATGAACTATACCGTGAATGTCTCAGAGTCTGGTTACTATGAGTTCTCAGCGTGGCTTGGTTCAACCTCGACAACAGTTCGCTCTGTCGAGCTGCATGAGGGAGGGGATGTCTTAGTGGAAATGCCTTTCCTATCCAGTTCAGGGGTAGTACGAAATTTTGAGCAGACCGAACCGTACACGATTTACCTCACTGCAGGCGAACACACTTTCACCTTATTTGCCCGAGACGGCTCTGTGCGCGTCGATAGAATACAATTCGACCTGTCACCACTATCAAAGGATTCTGATGGTGACGGTGTTGTCGATGCCGAAGATGCCTTCCCTAACGACCCAACAGAAACTAAAGATTCAGACAAAGACGGTATTGGTGACAACCAAGATCCCGATGATGATAATGATGGTGTACCCGATGTCGATGATGATTACCCACTCGACCCAACACGCTCAGAAAATATCACCACCAGCACTCAGCCGGATCAATGCGTAGGCGCTGAAAATCAGCAGTTACTGTGTGACGTGCTCGCCAATGATAGTGATCCTGAAAACGATCAACTCACCATCATTCTGTCAGAACAGCCAACCTACGGCACCATTAGTGTCGCAGAAGGCAGAGTCCTATATACACCTTCTGTAGATTTTGTCGGTCTTGATGAATTTAGCTACCGCGTTGATGATGGTTTCAATTTATCCGAATCAGAATGGGTAAGCGTCCAAATAGATCGCACGACACCTATTGAGGATGCAGCCCCTATTTACACTGCCGGCTTCGAAAATGGTGACCCTCAATCTGGGTTGAATCAAGCGCTGACTGCTTCATTTTCAAGTAGCTATGACTCACTGACAAAAGAGCCAGCGAGCTACCACTATTACCAAGTAGAGAACGTCCCTTGGGCAAGAACCGGTGAGCATGTGCTCAAATTTTATGGAGAGCCACCCGCGTATCGTAGTGAAATTGCCTTTATGAACAGCGATTACAACTTCGCGCCGGGGGATGACTACTACTATAGTGCCAGCATTCGCCCTGATGCATCATGGCAAAACATCACTAAGTACTCCATCATCGTTACGCAGTGGAAATCCTTTAGTTCAGGGCCACATGGTGCTATTAGACTGAGCAACAACGGTGACTTTAAACTGACCTACCACGCTAAAAATTACCCCACAGTAGATCTTGGCGTTGCGCCGCAAGACACTTGGACGGACATACGGGTCTATTTCAAAAAGTCGTTAGATGCTGATGGTCGTGTGATGATCTGGGTAAATGGTGAGTTGAAACTCGATCGTGCGGGTAAAACGCTGCTGATTGGCAACAACGGTTATACCAAGCTTGGTATGTACACTGAGATTCGTGACGCGAGAACCGTATATTTTGACAACGTCTCTGTGTCTAAAGCCATTAACCGCTCGTTGGAAGAGTGGGGACGGGCACCCGTAGATGGTATTTATAACGATAGTGACAATGATGGGGAGAGTAATGGGCTTGATCCCTATCCTTTTGATCCGAATCGATAACCAATAATAAGCAGATCGGCGAACCGTCACTGACGATTCGCCGATCTAAAACAAAGTCGCTCTGCAGCCTTAATTGAGCCTAAAAATTTCAGTTAATCTAAAAACTTCGCCACGTACCAACAGTCTGCTTCGATATCAAACTGCTCCGCGCGAGCCCATTCCAGCCCCTTATCAACCAATTGTTTGGCGATACCTTGCCCACGAAATACTTCAGGCACATAAGTACGAGTAAAGTTGATGCTGTTACCGTTTAATTTATACTCCAACACACTCTCGTGGCCATCTTTCGCAACCACAAAACGTTGACGCTCTTGTTGGTGTTCAATCATAAAGTCTCCAAATTCACGCCGGGATAGAAAGGCAAAGACTACAGAAAATCAGCGCGTCATGAAAATAGAAAACCAGTATTAGACATCAATCGTACCCCTAATTAGGGTCATAGCTTGTCCACACAGTTCAATGCGCTCGCCTTTCACCATCATACCGACGTAACCACCTCGCTCTGAATCCTGGTACCCCACAAGGGAACACTTTCCGAGTTTCTCTGCCCAGTATGGGGCGAGAGCGCAGTAGGCGGATCCCGTGACCGGGTCTTCATTCACCCCAACCCAAGGAGCAAAGTAACGGGCAATAAAATCTACATCGCTTCTCGAAGATTGCGCCGTAGCGATCACTGCCCGACCATCCGATTCTAATAACGCATTAAAGTTTGGACGAAGATGGTGCAAGCTGTCTTCATGTTTCAACACTAGGAAATCTTTCCCGCCTTCTACTTCTCCAACAAACTCAATATCATCGCTGCTTAGCCCTAACGCTGCCAAACGCTCGACTGAGATGGATGCCCGCGGGAGCGGCGGGTACAAAGGAAAGTCCATTGAAATCCGCGCACCAGATTTTTGAGCAGACAACTCTCCAGACAGAGTTTGAAAAGTAAACTCCCCTCCTTCTCCTAGCAATCCAAGCTCATCTAATACATTAACCGTAGCCAAAGTGCCATGACCACATAGCGCGACCTCGACTTGCGGTGTAAACCAGCGAAGTCGGTTATCGCTAAGCGACAAAAATGCGGTTTCTGAAATCGCCATTTCCTTTGCGATATTGAGCATCAATGATGCTGGCAGCGGCTGCTGCGTAACACAAACCCCTGCGGGGTTGCCTTTAAACGGCTCGGCGGTAAACGCGTTTACCTGATAAATATCGAGTTTCATAAGAATGACCCTTTTACACCACTGCTGTGTAAAGAATAGATAATAAACGAGCGAATATCTCAATAAACCTGACGCAACCACGGAATCATAGTCACATTTGCACCTATCTGCGGCCAGGTTTCGTATATCAACTTACCTAGCTAGACGTGAGTGCCCTATGCACAGCAAAGCTCATCTCCCAAGTAAATTGTGCCCCGTGTGTCGTCGCCACTTTAACTGGCGCAAGAAATGGCGAAGCTGCTGGGATGATGTAAAATATTGCTCAAAGCGCTGCGCTTCTAACAAACATCGATTACCACTCGATCAGTGAACCGTCGAAGGCAAGAAACTGGCCATTGTTCTCGCGCTGCAGCGACATCAACACACCTATGAGCAATCGCGCAGTTTTGTCCGTTGAAAACAGTTTGTGCTCGGGTACATTAGCTTGAAAGGGTTTTGAAAGAGAGGTATCGGTTGTCCCCGGATGAAGAGCAACCGTGCACGAATTGGGCATTAATCGCCCCCACTCGATACTGATATTTTTTAGCGCCATATTCAGTGCAGCTTTCGAGCAGCGGTAGCTATACCAGCCCCCTAAACCGTTATCACTAATACTGCCAACGCGAGCTGAAATCGTTGCAAAACGAGGCGCAGTGGATCGCCTTAATAGAGACTGTAAATACTGAGCAAGAAGCAGGGTCGGCAATGTGTTGACTTGCATCGCTTTTGCAAACCGCTCAGCCTCAATAGATTTGAGATTTTTCTCTGGCTGCGCTTGGTCGATAGAAAGCTGGCCAACGCAGTTTATGACCCAATCTAGGCGAGCAGGCTGCTCAACGCCCTTATCTTGCACCCCGGATAGAACCTCTGTTATCCCTTCAACCAGAGGCGCGTATTGTGAAGGCTCGCAAACATCCAAAGGCAGCCAAACAATGTCACTATAGTCTTCCGCTTCTTTCGGGACACCTTGTCGATAGGTTGCCATTACTGTCACGTTGGGAAGTGTAGACAGAGTCTTACATAGCGCCCATCCAATGCCTCCTGAGCCGCCAACAATCAAAACGTTCAACCCTAAATCTGACATCCCTTGCTCCTAAACAGTTTCACGACTTATAGCTCATCAATTCGAGCTAAGTTGGCTTCTGCGGTCGTCAGATGCTCGTCTTGGACTTCCGGCGCCATTCGATCCCAGGTGCGATATATCATCGCAACACGTGGGTTTCTTGCTAGTTTGTCACGATGTTTGTGCATAAAACGCCAGTAAAAGCCGTTAAACGGACAAGCTTGCTCGCCGCTTCTCTCTTTTACGTTGTAATAGCAGCCACCACAATAGTCACTCATCTTATTGATGTAGCCACCGCTTGAGCAATACGGCTTTGTCGCAATAAGCCCACCATCGGCGTACAAGGCCATTCCCCGCGTATTTGGCATTTCGACCCATTCGATGGCATCGACATAAATTCCGAGATACCATTCCTCGACTTTGTCGGGGTCAATTTCCGTCAATAGTGCAAAATTACCCGTGACCATAAGGCGCTGAATATGATGCGCATAAGCAAACTCTAGCGATTGAGAGATGGCATGCTGCATGCAGCGCATTTTCGTTTCCCCAGTCCAGTAGAACTTGGGTAAAGCCCGATGTGCTTCAAGGGCATTTTTGTGCTGATACTCCGGCATATTGCTCCAGTACATTCCACGAATGTACTCTCGCCAACCCAATATTTGACGCACGAAACCTTCCACCTGCGCTAGGCTAATCGAGCCCTCTGATTCGGAGTAGGTATTGATAGCGGCGTACAACACTTCCAACGGAGACAACATTTTGCTGTTGAGTGAAAAAGACAACCGACAGTGATACAAACTCCACATCGACTCATGCTCCGCCGTCATCGCATCTTGAAAGCGACCAAAGTTAGGTAGGCAGATCTGGCAAAAATGGGCGAGTAAGTTGAGCGATTGCTCCCGATTAATAGGCCACAGCAATTGTTGGCCGATCTCTCCGATGGACTCGATATCGTGTCGAACCATGCGATCGATGACATCGTCCGTCGAATTGGCAAAAAGGAGAGGCGCAGGTAAGTCATTTAAGTCATTGCTTTTAAGCTTATTTCTGTTGTCTGCATCAAAGCTCCATTTTCCTCCAAGCGGTTTATCTTCGCTTTCCATCAACATGCCGTGCTTCTTGCGCATTTTCCGATAAAAGCGATCCATAACGATGGCTTTCCCTTTCGGAAACAGTGCTTTTATCTCTGAAAACGGCAACAGAAAGTGCTCGGTATCCACCTCTTTCACCGCAATATCTGGCAATGCGATTTGTCTCAGTTGCTTGAGCAAGCGCCATTCGTCAGGTCTTTGATACTGAAAATAGTCAGCGCCATGATGTAGACACTTTGCGAAAATGAGTTCGTCTAGCGATTCAAACCGAGCGCTGTCATCAAGCGTTAAATGTTCCACATGATGCCCTTGCTCTGCCAACGTATTAGCAAAGGACTCCATGGCGAGGAAGAAAGCGACCTGCTTTTGAATGTGGTGTGTTACATATTCTGATTCTTGTTTAAGTTCGGCAATTAGATAGAGCACGCCATTTTCAACATCCGAAAACCAAGAGTGCTGTAAGTTGAGTTGATCACCCAATATGAGTCGAACCGTCTGATACGCCATCGCTACTCTCCTTTTCTGTTGTATGGTGGCAGTCAGTTTTGCCCGTGATATCTGACTCAGTCTGTATGATGCGACACCTTATTCGTGTCATTTAGCCGTTATCGAGTGGCCAATCCACCACATCTACTGCATCTACACTCATAGATATGCCATCACCCTCCCATTTACGGATGAAAACTTCATCAGGATCATAGAGTTGTGTCTGTTTTTGTAAGTCAAACTTACGATGACCACGGGGATCTGCCCCGACACCTGCCAAGTATTGCCAATTCCCCCAATTCGAGGCCACATCGTAATCAATCAATGTGTGCTGGAAGTAATTAGCGCCGTGTCGCCAATCAATGGCGAGTTCGTGGACAAGACAACTGGCCACCAGCTGGCGGCCACGATTAGACATATAACCTGTCTGTTTGAGCTGACGCATGCAAGCGTTAACAACCGGATAAGGAGTGGTGCCGTTTACCCACTGCCGAAATCGCTGTGCATAAAATGAAGTTAGAGGTGACTTGTGTTTAATACCTGAAAACGCAAACAATCTTGCACCATGACAGCGAGCGTACCAATGAAAGTACTCACGCCACAGCAGCTCAAACACAATCCAGTAGGTCGACTCGTTCGCGCCAAACCGCCTTTCAAAACGATGCAGTTGACTGACAATCGTTCTCGGTGACACATTGCCATTGGCAAGCCACAACGAAAACTTAGTCGAGCTTCGCCAGTCATCCAGCGCATTGCGTGTTTGCTTGTAACTAAGCGCGGCATCCGTCTCGAAATATCCTCGCACATGTGCCAGTCCTGCAAGCTCACCACCACGGACGCCTTGTTCTCCAAAATCTAACGCCTGCTCGAAGCACCCGTACGCTTCTGGTAGTCCTTGGCGGTTATTAATCGGAGGTGGTAGCTCAGTCACCGTACTACCGGGAAGGGTAATGGGCTGCTTTTCTATCAGTTTTCGAAACTTTGAAAATGAATCGGGCAAATCAGATAAGCCGAAAGGGAGCGTGTTTGCACTAAACAAGCTGTGGCTTTCTTCTCTATGTACATTGAGTCTTGGGTGCTGACGAGCCAAATGCTCCACCACGGTCTCAGCGTACCAGCTAGCTGTTTGTGCAACGAACAGGTCAGTAATGTCGTAGCGGCCAATCAACTCGCTTAACTGCTGCGATGCTTCCCCAAGGCTATCGGCCTCCAACTTGTGGAGCACTTGCCCAATCTGTCTGAGGGACTGATTGAGCTCTCCAACTGACTGCATTGCAAAGTGCTGCTTAGCATCATTATTGATTTCAACTGGCAAAAATCGACGTTCAAACTGCGTTTTTAGTTCCGGGAGAAACACACAGTGAAGAGAGGTAACCTCTCTAGCCGCTTTAGCAAGCAGTGCGTTGTCATGCAGCCGCAAGTCGTTATAAAACCAATACAATCCTCGTTTGATGGCCATCTTTTTCTCGCTATGTTCGTTGCGTTAAGCGTGGGCAGTCTTTACACATACGTACAGACGCGCTTGTTAGCTTAGTCAATGAGTGGGCGGTTCGCGAAGTACACACGTAAAAAGTATGTCTAAACCATAAGAGGCTAGCGTTATGGCACTCAAAAAAACACTCGACAATCTCGCCCCACATTTTGAACCAGGAGGAAAATACCAAACTTACTATCCACTGTATGAAGCTGTCGCCACCCTTTTCTATACACCTGGCCACGTAACCCAAGGCCGCACTCATTTACGAGACAGCATCGACTTAAAACGCATCATGATCATGGTGTGGATCGCAGTGTTCCCAGCCATGTTTTGGGGAATGTACAACATAGGTAATCAAGCGACAGCGGCACTTAGTGTCACCTACACGCTCGATGAACTGGTACCAGTTTTTGAGCAAAGCTGGCGTCTATCTCTTGCATTTGGGTCACCGGAGGCACTGGCCAGTGCTGGTTGGGGCAGTGAAATGTTCTACGGCGCACTGTTCTTTCTGCCTGTCTATGCCACAGTATTTATCGTCGGCGGTTTTTGGGAAGTGCTGTTCTCTATCGTCCGCAAACACGAAGTCAACGAGGGCTTCTTCGTCAGCTCTATCCTGTTTGCACTCATCTTACCCCCCACGATTCCGTTGTGGCAGGCGGCGCTTGGCATCACCTTCGGGATAGTGGTTGCAAAAGAAGTGTTTGGAGGAACAGGACGTAACTTCTTAAACCCTGCGCTCGCCGGGCGGGCTTTTTTGTATTTCGCCTACCCCGCTCAAATGTCTGGCGGTACGGTGTGGGTGGCTGCTGATGGTTATTCGGGCGCAACGCCACTGAGCCAATGGTATGAAGGTGGTCAAAGTGCGCTTATCAATAATATGACCGGAGAAACGCGATCTTGGAGTGATGCCTTTATTGGCAACCTGCCAGGCTCCATGGGCGAAGTATCGACGATGTTCATCATGCTTGCTGGACTATTCTTGATTGCGATAGGCATCGCCTCTTGGCGTATTGTGCTTGGCGTATTGATTGGCCTAGCCGCTACCGCGACTTTACTCAATTTGATTGGGTCAGATAGCAACCCTATGTTCTCCATGCCGATATGGTGGCACTTTGTGATTGGTGGCGTCGCGTTTGGTACCTTCTTTATGGCGACCGATCCAGTTTCCGCTGCATTTACTGACTCGGGAAAACTGGCTTATGGTGTGTTGATAGGCGTCATGACAATATTTATACGCGTACTCAACCCTGCTTACCCAGAAGGCATCATGCTCGCTATCTTGTTCGCGAATCTGTTTGCTCCGCTGTTCGATCATGTCGTCAAAGAGTCTATGGTTAAACGCCGAACACGTAGGATGAACAAGCTTAATCAATAACGCTCAAAAAGCGTCCAATGCAAATTGTAAACTGCAACAGCATTTATAAGAATGCTGTTGCGGAAGCAAGATCACGCCTTTTTTAGTGTCTATTTTCAAAAACTGAGGATCCGAAAGTGACAATTTACTCATCTCATTGGATAATTGGATAGCTATACAGTAAAAATAACTACAAGAAATCATGGCATTTATCGGAATGAGCTAAGGACAACGAAGGGACTATGAAGAGAAACGATTTTCAGAAATCGGCCGCCAACCTAAAAAAGGCGGTGCCGCTGATGGTTAAACATCACGTACCTGCGACGCCGGCAAATTACGCGTTGTGGTATACCTATGTGGATCAAACCATCCCTGAGTTAAATGCCGATATGGACGCCATACTCAAAGATTACGAAGTCCTCCCGCCTGTCAATTCTGCCTCACTTTATCGAAACCATATTGCTGAAAAAGCAGAAGTAGATCTTCAAGGTTTAAAAGAAAACCTCGAAGCGATTGTGACTGAAATGTCGAGCTCGATGGATGACGCACTTAACGATACCAGCGATTTTTCACAAGCACTTGAAGATAGCTTTGACGGCTTGTCTTCAAGCCTGGTTGCCGAGCGCGCACCTACCCTTGATGAAGTCATGCCTCTCATCAAACAATTAGTCGATGAAGCCAATGACATTAGGCACTCCACAGACTTTATACACGGACAACTAAAAAACGCCAGCGACGAGATCAGCCGACTCAAATCTCAGCTAGCAAAAGTCCAATGCAACGCCATGTTCGACAGCTTAACCTCGCTGTATAACCGCGGTGCTTTCGATGCCGACTTGACCATGTTTTGCGAAGCCAAGCAGCCACTTAGTTTGATTTTGTTAGATATCGACCACTTTAAAAAATTCAACGATGAAATGGGACACCTGTTCGGCGACACCATTTTGAAAGGCATCTCTCAGCGTCTGAAGCAAGCTTGTCGTGGTGGCATTACTGCCTATCGATTCGGTGGAGAAGAATTCGCACTGATTGTACCGAACAAATCACTACGTGTAGCAAGACAAATGGCTGACGCCCTGCGTTTAGCCATTGAGAAAATGACGATTAAAGATCGTAAGAACGGCCAAAAGATCGGCAACATTACCGCCTCTTTTGGCGTGGCAGAATTCATTGCCGGTGACAGCTACGCGTCGCTGGTTGACCGTGCAGACAAACAGCTTTATGACGCTAAACGCTCTGGCCGTAACCGAGTGATGCCGTTCTAAAAAAACGCCCCACCGTTAAGGCGGGGCAATACTACCAAAGGAAAATGCGGTAATAATAAACGTGCTAGCGTGAATTAAAATGCGAAGCTAAATCCTAGCGTATAGTCATCTCCATTTTTCGCGGTGTACTCTTTGTCCTCACTACAAGCGCTTGGTCGTCCTTGCTCATCACCTTTCACTAAACTAACCCAGTGACGAATTCCCGAGGCGTGACAGTTTTCTGACTGACCAAACGTAGTACATGTTTCCAATTGAATGTCTTCAATT
The DNA here is from genome assembly GCF_050337275.1 of Vibrio wakamikoensis. NCBI lineage: Bacteria > Pseudomonadati > Pseudomonadota > Gammaproteobacteria > Vibrionales > Vibrionaceae > Vibrio > Vibrio wakamikoensis. The sequence continues at coordinate 93,581 of NZ_JAKJST010000018.1, forward strand.
TCTACCAGCTCTAAATTGCCAGTACCTTTACGACGACCAATCGTAACCTCTAGGTGAGTGCCGCTTTCATCACGAAGCAAAATACCTTCTGGTGCACATTTATCGCCAAGGTAAGCCACAAAATGCTTAGCGCGTTTGAGTCCTGTGTGCTCACCATTTTTGAAATACGCCTGTACGTGGCGATAATCAATTTCGTAACTCACCACATCTTCGTGTGAGCCTTTCTCTAATGGAAACAGGGTGTCTAGCAGCTGTTTCGCCATCTTTTGTTTTTCCATCTGCTCATCAGCTTTAACCATCTCGACGGCGAACACGGCTTCTGCGATAAAGGTTGAATGGTTCTTATGAAGTTCTGTTTTATCGAATGTCAGCATGTTCATAGTCTGTCCCTCTTACTGCTGCTAGATCCAAATTAGAGTAATCAACCCAAACGGATGTTTAAATTTATATTCGTTTTGTGATTTGTATACTTTGTAGACTAGCGTGTTTTTGACTACAATTTCACAACAAAAATTTTACAATGTGAATTTTACAAAATGCCAGTGTCAAAAAGTCTGATCCGCCAGTCCCATTTTTTGGGCACCAAAGTTCGTAACCTACGAAAACGTAACCACTTAACCATGGAAGATCTGTCTGCGCGTTGTATTCGAGTCAACCCCGAGTACGCGCCTTCCGTCTCTTACCTGTCGATGATTGAGCGTGGAAAGCGCGTGCCTAGCATCGACATGCTGGAGGTGATCGCAGAAGTATTTCAAAAAGATCCTGCTTGGTTTCTCGACAATGAACCCGAACCAGATGAAATTACCCCAGTAAAAGGAAATCGCGGCGGGATAAGTGGTATGGCACTTGAGCCAAGCTTTTTGTTCTCCAATGACATTTTGCAAATCGCCATTCCCGAAATGCTCTCGCAAACCGGGATCACCGGTCGTCAATTTGCCCACTTGTTGATACGTGCTCATCAGGAAAGTTTGCAGAACCACTTTCCCGATCTTGAGCGTGCCGCAGAAGACGTTGGCTTGAAACGACTCAACCTCTCGATTGAAGATCTCATTGATATTGCAAGCGATTTAGGGCTGCGCGTGCAATGGGTAAACCGGACACCAAAAGATGTGGTGGATGAACTCGGGGTGAACGCCAAACAATTGGTGACGTCGTTTTTCGAGCCACCTGGTACTATCTACCTCAACGAAATCCTTAAAGCCTACCCAACACGTCTAAAGTACGATTTGGCGGTGTATATTGGCCATCGCATTCTGCATCGCGATGAGGGATTAAAAAGTGTGCTCAGCGTTGGCAACCAAAATACTTGGGACGACAGTGCGGCTCATCAATCTTCTTCTGCACTCAACTCTCAGGACATCCTCCAAGCATGGCGCGATTTTGAATCCAGTTTCTTTGCAGGGGCTCTACTCTGCCCCAAAGTACCATTTAGGCAACTGCTCGACCGAAGCGGCTATGAGATTGATGTTCATAAACGTGTCGGAGTGTCCCCTTCGGTCGCCATGCGCCGCATGACCGTTGTGTCCCCATATCCACACTGGCACTATTTCGATGCTTATGGGCCGGGGAAGCTAAAAGCGGTCTATCGCGGAAATGGTATTCCGCTTCCGTGGGGAAATATGCGGATGGTTAATGACCCCTGCCAACACTGGGCAGTATTTAGAAGACTGTCTGAGCCGCAAAATGGCTCATCGGCGCAAATATCTATATTGAATGTCGGTGATGAGCCAAGGATCTATTGTTGTGAGTCCATCAACATGACCGATCCTGCGGGTAATAATCGAGTACTGTGTGCAGGTATCGATCTCAATCCAGCAATTGATGCTCAAGGTGGCAATGCATTAGACATCGCCAGCGAACTTAAGCGCTCGTGCGTTGAAGGCGGTGGCAGTGTCATCATTCCACGCCATATCAAGAAAGATCTGCAAACCGTCGCTAAGATACTGAATATCAACTGGGTGGAACGTGGTATTGATGGCGATGCTCGATTAATCTGCTCTCGAGGCGCTGTTTGTCCACGTAAGCCAAGTTGCTATGAAGGTTGTCAGGATGACGCTGGTCAAACACTTGGAGACATTGTTTGATACGTACAAGGCGTAGCAAGCGAAAGATTTAACAATGGAAGGCTAATCAGACAAAGGGAAGGAATAGGCTTGGAAATAGCCTTTCTGACCTCAGAAAGAAAAAAAGCCAGCCACAAAACATGTGTGACTGGCTATATACAAGTGTGAACAAAATAGGTTCACTAACAACGTCAGTTGGCTAGGTGACCCTCGGCTTAAAAAGGGTCGCTATAGTTAATGCAGTATGCGTGCCAACTTTTTAAAGTCTGTTTTTAATTGATTTTGGCCAAATCTACACCAATTTCAGGGAAATAGCGTTCATATAACCCTTGCAAAATGCAAATGTAAATGCAATTTGCAATCACGACGATTTTCATAGTAGGAATAGTGATTCAATACGTACCCCACAAGCGTTACCAGTTGCATAGGTTAGGGCATGAAAGAGTTAAGTTGTCGTTAGGTCAGCTCGATTAAAGACACCCAACACACAACCTTCCAAATTTCAGCAATTTTCGGCCTCTAAATTGAGCAACCTAAGTTTTCGCTCCACACCACCAGCGTAACCAGACAACTTTCCATTTTTACCCACCACTCGGTGACATGGCACAACAATAGAGAGTGGGTTTTTACCATTCGCCGTCCCAACCGCCCTCACCGCTTTCGAGTTGCCTAGCCGATTGGCCAGTTCTTGATAGCTGATCGCTTCTCCATACGGAATCTCGCAAAGAGCCTGCCAAACCTTGCGTTGAAAGTCAGTGCCGATAGCAGCTAGCGGCAAAGTAAACGTTTGACGCTCACCAGCAAAATACTCTTTTAGCTCAGTTTCTGCTTGTTTTAGTAATGGATAGCTTGGGTTGTGTTCCCCAAGCTCATCAGGGCAGGTTGTATGCTGCTCAAACCAGATACCCAGTAAGCCTTCACTATTCGCTTGAACAGTAATCGCCCCTAGCTCACTTGCAAGCACAGTGTAATAATTCATGAGAAATGACTCCAACAGTGAAGAGTGGCATAGCTGCCCCACGGTGCAGTATGCTCTGCGTTAACTTCGCTATGATCAACCAAGTACTTTTTAACAATCAGATCTGAACTAAGTAGTAGATCTGGCGCCGATAAACCGCGCATTTTTGCATAGTTGACTGTCCACGGCCCGATACCTTTTAGCGACAACCAGTTATCGGGATGATCGTCTGGGTGTTCGCATAGGTGGCTAGCAAGTCGCAATAAGGTTTCTTTTCTGCTTTCAGGCATGCGCAAAAAACTAAGGTCTTTGCCTGCTATAAAATCGGGTGTCGGAAACACCTTCTGACCAGAAAGACACTGACCCATAGTATCAGTCAAAAGATTGAGCTGACCTATCGCGGCTTTTACAGATACCTGTTGTCCAAGTACCGCCCTAGCGCCGGCTTCCCAAGTGGACCAAACTCCAGGTAACCTAAGACCCGGCTTTAGAATAAGCACCTCATCAACAGCATGTAGATGGGATTCAACGGCAGTTATGTCAGTATCAAGATCGAATACACGCTTGATACCACTCAATAAACTGGCCAACTTGGTGACCTGTTCCAATTCAAACTCGACTTTAACCGTCTGCGCCCCCTCAAAATCTGCAAACAGACGAAACCATGCGAGCGTCCCATCGATATCTACGTAGCGTTCATAACTTTGCTCGGTCACTCGCTCAACCCCACTGATCGCACGCTTTTGAAGAAAGCCAAGCATTGCAGACCAATCATAAGCGCCGCGATAAGCTAAATAGACTTCGTTCCGGGCAGTGACTTTTCCGTCACCACGTCGCAATTCCGATGGGGTTAACTTAAGCGTCCTCCTAAATGCATCATTAAAACGCCTTACGCTATTAAAGCCGCAGGCAAAGCCAATATCCGAAATCGATAAATGACTATGATGGAGAAGCTGCTTCGCAAACATCAATTGATGGTACTGAGCGTATTTCTTGGGCGAAACCCCTAGGTGCTCTTGAAATAACTGACGCAGATATCGGCTACTAATACCTAAACGGTCGCTCAGTCCCTCGCAACTGGAATGATGTAGCGCCCCTTGCTCAATAAGTGTTAGAGCACGGCGAAAACTGGTTTCTGCGCCAAGCCAAGCCCATGAATTGGGAGCACTTTCTGGACGACAACGCAGACAAGGACGATACCCCGCCTCAAGGGCAGCATGAGCATGCTGGAAATAACTTACATTGTGCTCTTTTGCCAAGTTCGCAGGACAGATCGGCCGACAAAATATGCCTGTCGTTTTAACACCGACAAAAAACACGCCATCAAAACGGGCATCACGCGCAAGCCTCGCCTGCTGATACTGTTCGTTGGTCATTGAGATTACCGCCACTTTGTCGCCTCGTTGTTTTTGTCGTTAGTGTCCAGTGTAAACCAAGTTGGTTCAGTGACTAGCCATTTTCGGAACTCAACACAAGCTAATTTTCGCAAGGAAAGCTTCATAGCATTGTCATCTAAGTTTCAAATTTTCGCGTGAAAGTAACGACTTACTAAATGCTTAAATTAATCGTCTGGCAAAATTTCAAAAAACGCCAAAGCTCTGTCTATACTGAGGCAGAGTTTGATGAGAAACGTCATTTTATGAGGGTGGCTATGTCTAATGTAGATTTTCGTCTTGGTAAGAAACCGTTCTACGACAACAAGCGGTTTCGACGTGGGTTTGCAAAATCCGGAGACTTTACCATTGCCGAAGAGGAAATATTGATCCGCTTCGGAGATACGATGAACTTACTTGAAGGTGGCGAACTCGCCCCTGAATCTGAAGAGGAGCGCCATTTTCTACAAGCTGTCGCCGATGAACAGCAAGCGGAAAGCAAGCTTGAGAAAACGTGGATCAAATACATCCATCTAGCTCGAGACCGGAAGAAGTTCCATACTCTAAATGGGAAAAAGGCGGCCGCGACCGAAAGCGTCGAGGACGAGTCTGATTATGATGATAGCAACGCCGATATTGGTAACGACATCGTCGATGACGAGCCACGCTCAGACGACTAATCGCCAGCGTTATTCGCGCTGACATTGAAGCGACTTACGCCCAACGGCAGTTGGGCCTTTGTCTATGTATTCAAACTAACGAGGCAATTGTTCAAGCAGGTATCAAAGCCCATCGAATGGTTGAACGCGATTTAGGCATTCTGCAAGCATTGCAATAATAGCTTACGTTGCCACACGCTTTCATGGCATCCAGCTTTGTGTCGCAATCAGGACAAAATGGCGTTTTATTGAAGCTCACCTGGCACTGAGTGCAAGTGCGACCTTCCTCATTTTCCACTTCAATCTTGCATGTTGGGCAGGTCAACCTTAGTGCTTGAATCGCTGCGTGATCCATGTTCTACCTTTTACTTAGCGCTTCTCTCAACCTGTTCAAGAAGGCAAACAACTACAGATAGCTCAGTATAATTCCTCACCGCTATTGAAGACAAAACCACCTCGCACTGACAATTAAAGTTCCACATAGATACCGTCAGCAAGTATTTGATACTTTGATTCATTAGCCTAACCCCTGTTCACTGTTCTCATTAACGCCCACTGAACTAATATTGAACAAAGACAATTTTATCGATTGCCACCCCGGAAATGAGAGTAAGAGTTATTTACAATTAATGGCATTAAGATGCCTATTTACTGCGGGTAAGGAGAACACCATGACCACAGCCATCACTCAATGGTTAGCACGAGATCCGGATTCAAAAACTCGTCAAGAGCTTCAACAGCTTATCGATAGCAACAGTCAGCAAGAACTGAAAGATAGATTCAGTACACGTCTAGCTTTTGGTACCGCAGGACTCAGAGGCAAAGTCGGCGCCGGTCCCAACCGAATGAATCGACTCGTCATCCAAGAAACCGCAACAGGGCTTGGGCAATATCTGCTTGAGCAAATAGATAATGCGGACACGCGAGGCGTTATCGTCGGCTATGATGGTCGAATCGATTCAAAACAGTTTGCTCACGATACCGCCAGCGTGCTTACCGCAATGGGTATCAAGGTCTATTTGACCAGCCAAGTAGCGGCAACGCCGATTGTCGCCTATGGCGTGAAAAAATTTAACGCCGCCGCAGCGGTCGTGGTCACAGCGAGCCACAATCCGCCAGAATATAACGGCTTTAAAGTCTATTGGGAAAATGGCGCGCAAATCATCCCGCCCCATGACACTGGCATCGCAAGTAAAATTGACCAAGCCACGACCAAACCACTCACTTTATTGCCTCTAGAGCAAGCGAGCGAACAAGGCCTGCTGGAATGGCTAAAAGAAGACTACTACCAATCCTATCGTAGTGCGATGAATGGCAATCCACTGCTTAAACGTAGCAATTGCACGGACGTTTCCATTGCCTATACCGCGATGCATGGTGTGGGCGCCGAAATGGCAGAAACCTTACTCGCCGATGCCGGATTTCAGAACGTAGCCAGCGTTGCAGAGCAGCGCGAGCCTGATGGCAGCTTCCCCACGGTCAACTTCCCAAATCCGGAAGAAGCGGGCGCTATGGATATGGTGATGGCGCTTGGAAAAACGCACGATGCGGATATTGCCTGCGCGAATGACCCAGACGCTGATCGCTTTGCCGTTGCGGTAAGATGCGAAGATGGCGAGTATCAGATGTTAACTGGTGACCAAGTGGGCGCGCTGTTTGCCGATTACCTATTGGAAAATCAGCCAAATGCGCTGGTTGGCAATACGATTGTGTCTTCCAGACTATTGAGTGCGATAGCCAAAGCGCACGGCGCGCAATACTATCAAACACTCACTGGCTTTAAGTGGCTCACCAACATCGCTATGGAGCAACAAAGCGAAGCCCATCCGTTTCTCTTTGCCTACGAAGAGGCGCTTGGCTATACCATTGGAAGTCAAGTATGGGATAAAGATGGTCTGTCTGCTTTGGTTGCCTTTGCCCAACTAACAAGCGAGCTAAAAGCGCAAGGCAAAACCATCTGGGACAAAATCGAAGCCTTGTATCGACAACATGGCTTCTATTGCAATGCGCAGCGCAGTATTGCGCTCGATCCAAACTCGCCACCTATCGGTGACAAGTTACGGAAGCAACCACCAAAACAGATTGCAGGGCAAAAGGTCATCGTGACTGAGGATCTTAAGTCTTCAACACGTTTGTTAGCCAACGGTACGACTGAGCACATCAATTTACCTGCCAGTGATGTACTTATTTACATCCGTGAGGATAAATCGCGTGTGATCGTGCGCCCTTCTGGCACCGAGCCTAAATTGAAGTGTTACTACGAAGTGATCAGCGATTTTCCCACCAGCATGGATTACGCATCAGCCAACCAACATGCAGAAGACAAAATGAACGCGCTTATTTTGGCACATCAACAGAGTCTATAAGTATAAACAAGGAGCGACTCATCGCTCCCTGTTTTGATTGCCTTAGTGACTTACAAATACTTGCCTACAAAAGAGACCACGGTAGAAACGTATTTTGGCGAGTCGAACACGTCAGCGCTGTGACCTACCCCTTTTTCAATATACAGCGCATTCTCAACACCAAACTCATCAAGCTTAGCCTTGAGCTGCTCACTTTGTGAATGCGGCACACGCTTATCTTCATCACCATGAAGGAGTATGTACGCCGGCGAGTCGGCACCAATATAAGTGGTTGTGGAGGCCTCAATCGCCACATCAGGAATACCACTCGGAATCCCACCTAAAAAACGTGATACGGAAGACTTCGCTGACGCCTTTTTATTTCCTTTATTACCTAGAGCCAAGAGATCCGTCGGCCCAAAGAAACTCACCACAGCCGCTACTTGGTACTTTGGCGAAGAGATAAAACCAACTTCTTTATGCGCATTGAGAGCCCCGACGAGCCCCGCCAAGTGACCACCCGCAGAACGCCCCATCAGCACTATGTTGCTGGCATCAACTTGGTATTGCGCAGCGTTATCGTACAAATAGTTGAGCGCATCGTTGATGTCCGCCACTGGCGCTGGAAAAGTAGCCTCTCCACTCAGACGGTAATCCACTGAAGCGAGCGCGTAACCGCGCTCTAGAAACGAGTTCAATAACAGTGGATTCTTGGTCGGGATGGCATCTTTCGAGCCTCGTTTCCAAGCACCACCATGTACCCAAATTAATAGCGGCGCAGGTTGAGTCGTTGTAACGGTTGGCAAGTACAAATCCAAAGCCAATGTCTTGTCACCGACCTGTTTAAAAACAATCTCTTTACGAACGGTATAGTTAGCGTTCGCTAAGCTAACGGGCAGCAGAAAAAGCAGCATGATTATCAGTGTTTTTTTCATCAATAGTTCTCTATCTCAGAGGCGCGAAACAAAGCCGCACGCCAAAGCAAAACAGTCAGGTTTAGAACGAAGTGTTGATAGCTAACCAGTAACGACGCCCATCTTCAACATAACCGTACTCTTCATAATTCGTTTGCTTATCAAGTAGGTTATAGATACCCGCCATCAAACGTACATTGTTTGAAACTTGCCAGTTTCCACCCACATCAACGTAAGTCGCCGCTGGAGCAAGACTATTGCGTGAGTCTTTCGTTATTGTATCTGCTTCTTTGTCACGATATGAAACACGCATCCAAGAGCGGATATCTGGACGAATAGCCCAGTCAGCGTTCAAATTAACAAGGTGTCTAGGCATTTGAGTCAACGGCTGTCCTTTATCCGCACCCGATTTTTTCTCACTATGCGTAAAGGTATAGCTGGCAGCAATTTTTACTGAGTCCGTTAGCTGTTTGGCTATCGCAGCTTCTGTACCATAGGTGACGGCATCCTCAACATTGACGTACGTCGCATCACATGCTCTCCCTGTACCGCTGTCATCAATATTGACCTTATCAATTTTGTCCTTAAAGTCGTTATAAAACAGCGTGATGTTCGATGTTAAAGAGCCGTTGCCAACAAAATAAACCCCGAGCTCGGTATTCACCGACGTTTCTGGTTTTAGGTCTGGGTTGCCGTAAACATCACATCGGCCGTTACAGCTCTCCTGAACCCAATCTCCTTCCATCTCGGTGAGACTCGGCGCTTTATAACCCGTGGAAACACCGCCCTTTACCGTCCAAGCTTGGTCCACACTCCAAACCCCGTATAGACGTGGACTAAACTGTGATTCAAACTGCTGATTATTGTCGTAACGAAGTCCAGCTGTTAGTGTGAAATTATCGAGAAGATACCATTCATCTTCGGCGAACAGTGACCACTGAGCGTTCTTAAATACATACTGGGTATTATCAAGCTCTTGCTGTTCAAAGGCTGCGCCGAGTGTTAGGAAGTGACCGCTCAAAGGCAACGACCATTGAGAGTTAACATTGGTATTTTCAACTGTTAGCTCTCGGCCAACGTTTTCTACCCGCTCCTGACTCACATAGGACGCGCCGCTACCCCAAAGGTAATTGCCATCGTGAGCAAGGCCAATAGCATTACGATTATTTTGTGTTTCTGACGTTGAGATTCGCGTTTTACCTTCTGTATTCACTCGCTTTTGGTCGTGATACGCGTAGTCGAGCGTAAAAGTGTCCGTGTCCGTAGGTGTGAGGTATAAAGAGGCGCGATAGTTTTCTAGATCTTTACCACCGTTGGCATACAGTATTTCATCTTCAACCCGCTGTTGATATAAGCCGGTGACAGAGGCACTAAGTAGATCTTTAATGATCGGCCCCGCTAAGTGCAGCTCCCCTTGATACTTGTTACCAAATTTCGGGTTTTCTTGCAGAGTCGCCTCAGCACGCAAATTGCCGTGCCACTCTTGATAGTCTTTGCGGGTAATCACATTAATCACACCACCAATCGCATCGGAACCATACAAGGTTGACATGGGTCCCCGCACAACTTCAATTCGCTCAATAGCGCTCAAAGGCGGGAGCCAATCTTGTTCAAAACCACCACCGCTGCTCACTTGCGTTTGACGGCCTGACTGTTTGCGTCCATCAACAAGAATCGCCGTGTAATCTGACGGCATACCTCGCAGCGAAATCTCTTGCCTAGAACCGCCACCGGTGACGACAACGCCAGGAAGATCCCGAATAGCATCAGTGAGATCACGATATGAACGGTTTTCAATCTGTTCTCGGTCAATCACGCTGATCGATGCCGGAGCCTGAGTGACGAGTTGTTCGTGACCAGAAGCAGTGACAACCATGGTCTCCATAGCTTCTGAAGCCTTCTCGTCAGAAACAGCAGGAAAAGATAAGGTAAACAAGCTGATGCAAACGGCACCAGCATAGCTAGAAACGTTGAGGTGGTGAATAGACGACATGGGTTGGCAAACTTTCTTGTTATTGATAATCGTTATCAATCAAAACAGTTTCACCACAACCATTACAGTATCTAGAACATCGAATGTGGCTATCCGCATTGTGCATAATATCTGCCACACTTATGCTACTGCTTGTCCATCAGAATATTGTTTTTTAAACAGATCTCGAATCCACTCACACATTGAATCCTCATGAAATCGCTTGTGCCAGTATAGGTAGACAGATTGAAAGTCCAATTTCAGCTCTTCAGGAACGTCACGGACGATAAGTCTCTCATCTTTAGCGGCCTCTTGCGCGAAAGGCGTGGGAAGGTGGAAAATAACATCTGACTCAGCAGCAATACTTGCCGCAGAACTGAAATTCACGTTTAGCCACTAACATTCGGTAAAGGTTTTGTTCCGATGTCGGAGGTTGATGGGATGACAAAACAAAATGTACATCTCCGGCCACCAGCGCATCAAAATGGCGTTGTGCGGTCGTATCGATACTCACCACCATATTTGGTGCCCTCTCACGAATCTCGGAGACTATGCTTGGCATTAAGGTATTGACCTACGGCAGAAGACCGAAAAACCTCACAACACTGGCGTCTTGTTTTGGCTCAAAAGCCTGTTTGTGAACCAAAACCTCAAGGCTGTTGATTACGGTGTTAATGTCCGCCTTGATACTAACCGCTTTTGGGGTGAGTTCATAACCGGCATGAGTTCAAACAAGTAGCTCATCTGAAAACAAAAGTCTCATTTTCTGCAGCGCGCGACTTACAGAAGATTGACTAATATTCATTGCCAAAGCGGTATTCGAGACATGCTTTTCATCCAACAAGGTTTTTAGAATCGTCAAAGAGTTAATATCAAATTGAGATAAGTTCATTAGCTTTGGTGTCTTTATATGTCTTGTCGTTCAAATAGTACAAGTAATTGCGGACGAACGTAAATATCTAGCTTGTACAACTGACTTCTCAAACCGGAGATTGCTTAACGCTAGTTAAACACTCATAAAATGCATTTGCAGCAGGAGACAATGCGGTCTTTGCTCCCTTTAATACAACCGAAAAGTCACTCGTAAACCACCATTGTTCTGGATTAACAGCCACCAGCGCCTGTTGAGAACGGTTGCTTTCAATAAGATGACTGGGAAGAAAACTCAAATGCGTCCCCGCCATCGCGAGCAAAGCGCCAGATTCAACGTTCCAGCCATCGATGAGTTTTAGTTGTTGGTACTGCTCAACATTCAAAAGCTTACGCATTACCTCAGAAGCGTAGCCACCAATGTTAATGCGTCGCCCCTCAAGCGAGTGATTGCGAGTTTCAATTTCCTTTGCAACGTCTTCGCGCGCAAAGAGATAACTCTTCTCAGTGAACAGAAACTCAGCATGACTGAAGGCATCAAGTTGATGTTCAGCAAGAACGACTATCATCATGTCTAGCTGTCCCTTCGCCAGCTTTTCATTTAATAATGTGTAATCCCCAACCTCGAGCGTGAGCTCGACGCTGTCACTCAACTTATAAAAATTCTCGATGGCGGCCGGAACAGGATTACTAGGAAGCGTAATCGTATTATCGAGAATACCAACGCGCACCTGCCCCGTCAGTATTGACTGTACGCCCTTCAATTTAAAGGCAAAATCACTAAGCACATTACTCAGTTCATTTGCATAACCATACACAGTGTGTCCTTCACTTGTTAAATCAAAACCACTTCGACCACGCTTACAAAGCGTCACGCCCAAGCTCTTTTCGAGTTCTATCAACTGATTACTCAGCACTGGCTGACTCAGCCCAGTACTTACGGTAGCATTGCTGATGCCGCCCTGCTCAACGATCTCGCAGAAAATCTCTAATCGTCTCAGGTCGCGCTTGTCCAGTTTCTCAATATGAATAGCCATAACTTAATACATAACCAAAAACGAATGTTTGCATCTAATAATATGTATTTATTTGCATGTAACAAGCTGCTAACTTTTTTTATGTGAACTTTATGGATAATTATTTAGGAGCTTAGGATGGCGAACACACAAACAGCACGGAAGATTGATGACTTTGAGTTAGAGCCCGTACCCGAGAGAGCAAAACGCTCGTGGTACGTCATCAGCCTGATCTGGCTTGCAATTGGTATTGATATCTCTGGCCTGTTCTTGGGTGCGTTTCTAAGTACCGGGCTTACTATTCACGATGCCCTATTTGCGACCTTCACTGGTTCTGCCATTCTCGCCGTACTCGCCATGCTTTGCGCCAATATTGGTTTCCAATCTGGCGTCTCAACACCATTAATGAGTAGCTCTGTATTTGGTCGTCATGGTGGTAAGGTCCTCGGCGCCATCAATGGTGTTTCTCTTGTTGGCTGGTTCGCGTTTCAGGCGGACTTTTTCGCCTACATACTTGTCGATGCGCTAGCGCAGTATGACATCGCCGTTTCCCACTTTGCTGCGCTTGTTGGCGGTGGCGTACTAATGATGATCACCGCAATCTATGGTGTCAGAGCGCTCGGTAAGCTTAGCGCCTATTCAGTACCACTGATGGTGACACTGATTACCGTTGGCCTATTTATGGCGGCAGGTGCACAAAGCGCAGGTGACAAGGTTATTGAGTCTCCACTATCTATGGGTGAAGCTATTTCCTATGTCATGTCGATTTGGATCCTCGCTGCTGTCGCGGCTCCTGATATTGCCCGCTACGCGAAAACGCGCAAAGACGCCATTCTCGGTGCCGGTTTTGGCTTCCTATTTGGTAACAGCGCAACGATTGTGGTTGCCCTGCTGCTCACACAAATGACCGGCTCCGACGACCTAGTGAACGTGTTCTTCGGTATTGGTTTGGGCATGGCAGCGATTATCGTGCTGGTTTTTGCTCAGTGGACGACAAACAGCAGTAACCTTGTATCAGGCGCTTTGGGTATGTCGGTTGTGTTGCCGAATGTGCCGCGTCCTATTTTGGTCATCATGATGACCATTCTTGGCCTCGCTATCGCGCAACTTGGCATGATCGATATGTTTACTGCGTTTCTCACACTTCTAGGGGTGACGATTGCGCCCTCAGCAGGTGTTTACCTAGCTCAATACTACTTCTTAGATAAGTCTGCACTTGAGTTTGAACGTATTCAAAGTGCGCCAAACTGGATGCTAAAAGGCTTGGTTGCTTGGGCATTTGGTAGCGCGGTGAGTGCATGCACCGCAGGCGAGTTCTTCAACCTATTCTCATTAACCAGTATTTCTGCGATTGACGGTATTCTTGCGTCCTTTGTTGCCTACATTGTGCTTGTAAAGCTGTCAGTATCAAATAAGGAAGCGGTTCGTGATTTTCAATGATCAAATGATTGATGATATTGCCCTAGGTGCCACTGTACTTGGCACCGGAGGGGGTGGTGATCCCTACAGTGGTGCGCTAATGGCAAAAGTCGCCATCGCCAATGCGGAAAAGCCTGTCGAGCTTATTTCGCTAGATGAGGTGAAAGATGACTGGATGACAGTGCCTTCGTCTATGATCGGCGCACCCACCGTCGCCATTGAGAAACTCAACTCTCAAGATCAAATGTTGGTAGCGTTTGAAGCGATGGAACAAGCCGTCGGTGAACGTATCGAAGCGACCTTCCCTATTGAGGTTGGCGGTTTCAACTCATTGATCCCAATTTTGGTTGCTGCGCAAAAAGGAATCCCAGTGATCGACTGTGATGCCATGGGACGCGCATTCCCAGAGTCACAAATGGTGACCTTTTATTTGGACGGTTTGCCGTCCGCGCCCAACACACTTGCCGATGAAAAGGGTAACGTCGTGACTTTACATCCTATCGACGGTGTCTGGTCAGAACGATTTGCTCGCCCAATCACTGAGCAAATGGGTGGCTCTGCAGCGATGTGTGACTATCCTATGTATGGTAAAGAGCTCAAACGCAGCGCACTCGGTGCGACCCTGACCAAAGCCATGCAGATAGGTAAAGCCATTCGTGAAGCCAATGCTCGCAGTGACAGTGCGGTCGATGCCGTGTTGGACATTGTAGAAGGGCACCGAATTATTAGCGGCAAGATTGTCGATATAGACCGAAATACCGGCGGTGGTTTCGTGACAGGTGGTGTCGTCATTGAGCCGCTTAAAGCCGCTGAAAGCAATGCGTATCCCGTCTACGTTCATTTCCAAAATGAACTGTTGCTCGCTCATAAGGGAACTAAGGCGAGTGATATGAGCCAAGAATCGCTTCTAGCTTGCACACCCGATTTAATCAGCATCCTAGACCATGAAACCGGGCAACCCATAACGACTGAACAGCTTAGATACGGACAGCGAATTGAGCTTATCGCTTACCCTTGCGCTCCCAAATGGCGGACTGCTAAAGGTATCGAAGTCGCAGGTCCCGATTACTTTGGCTATGGCGTTGACTATGTCGCCATTGAAAACCTTTCGAAACGCACAAATACGGAGGCATGACCATGACAACCGCTATTTATCGCCTCGGTATTGATGTCGGTGGAACCAACACAGACGGTGTCCTTTTGGATGAGTCGCTCAAAGTTATCTCTAAGGTCAAAGTGGCCACAACGCACGATATTTCGACAGGCATCGACAACGCCATTGATGAACTACTGCGTCAAGCAAACTTGACAGGTGAGAGTGTCAAACATGCCATGCTTGGTACAACTCAATGTACCAACGCCATTGTTGAGAAGCGAGGTCTCGACAACGTAGGCATGCTTCGCCTAGCACTGCCGAGTGGCAGCGCTGTACCACCTCTTTGCGGTTGGAGCGCGTCTTGGCAAACCTTACTTGGCGAGCATTTCTATCAAGCCCACGGTGGCTATGAGTACGACGGTCAAAAAATCGCAGACGTAGATGAGCAAGAGATCCGTCAGCTATGTCAGAAGATGAGGGGCAAGGTTGATTCCATAGCGATTTGTGGTGTGTTTTCTCCCGTTAACGGTGAGCAAGAGCTATTGGTTGAACAGTGGGTGAGAGAGGAACTGCCAGAGGTTAATATTTCCCTTTCGCACAAGGTTGGCAGTCTGGGTATTTTAGAGCGTGAGAACGCCACTATTTTAAATGCGGCCTTGCAAGGCACAGCAAAACGCTTTGTCGAAGGATTTTGTCACGCGCTAGAGAAACATCGCATCGCTGTTACGCCCTATTTCGGGCAAAACGATGGGACACTGATGTCTCAAGAGTTCGCGCTTAAGTACCCTATTCTTACTGTGGCGTGTGGTCCTACTAACTCCATTCGTGGGGCTAGCCATCTGACTAAGCTTGATGATGCTATTGTGGTCGATGTCGGCGGTACAACGTCAGATGTAGGTGCACTGACACATGGCTACCCTCGCGAATCTAGCGTAGCAGTCGAGCTTGGAGAAGTGCGCACTAACTTTCGCATGCCCGACATTTTAGCCATCGCCATTGGTGGTGGTACCAAAGTAACGCTCACCGATGACGACATTCAGTTAGGTCCTGAAAGTGTCGGTCATGAACTGACTCAGAAGGCGCTCAGTTTTGGCGGAGACACACTGACCCTCACCGACGTAGCACTCACTAAACAAGTGATGACATGGACAGGTAAAGCACAGCAAAAGCCTATTGATTTGGAGCTAGAAACAGCCAATCAAATCTACGCTCATATGGTAGAAAAGGTCGAAGATGCCATCGACCGGATGAAGACCTCTGCCACTAAAGTGCCGGTCATCCTTGTAGGCGGTGGCAGCGCGCTAATGCCCAACGAATTTGAAGGTGTCAGCTCTGTCGTTCGTCCTGAGCACTTTGAAGTCGCCAATGCAATTGGTGTCGCGCTCGGAGAGATATCGGGTCAGCTAGATAAGATTGTCCCCATCGAACCTAACCAGCGAGCTGAGATATTGGCTGACTTGGAGAAAGAAGCCTGCCAACTCGCTATGGAGGCAGGTGCGTGCGCAAACAGTGTGTCGGTGATTGAGCGCAGTGAAATACCGCTGAGTTACCTGCAAGGGAACATGGTACATGTCAAAATAAAAGCCGCAGGCAGAATCGCTTAGGTTATTGCTTTTAATAAATAAAAACGCCTCATCGAAAAGTCGACGAGGCGTTTTAGTATCTATAAAAGATTAATACTTAAAGCGACGAATCTGGCTATCTAACTCTGTGGTATTTGAGGTAATCGCCTCTGCAAGTACTTGAAGCTCATCGTTGACAGTGCGCATGTCAGCGGCGCTAGTATCGAGCTCTCGCATGTCTTGCGCTACCGTATTACTCACGTTAGACTGCTCTTCACAAGCACTTGCGACAGAATCAACCATGGCGTTGATACTGGTCACCGCTTCAATCATCTTAGTCAGCGCAAGCTGCGCTTCATCTGAGCTCACTTTGGTGAGTTCCACCAATTGCTTAGATTCTTGAGTCGCATTAAACGACTCAGTTGCCTCTTGTTGCAGGCTTTCAATAATGGATTCTATTTCGCTGGTAGAGTCGTGAGTCTTACTTGCAAGCGCGCGAACCTCATCAGCAACAACGGCAAATCCGCGGCCACTTTCACCTGCTCGTGCAGCTTCAATGGCAGCGTTTAGAGCCAGAAGATTGGTTTGCTCTGCAATCGCTTTGATCACTTCAACTACGCGGCCGATGTCGTCGCTTCGGTTCTTAAGCGCGTTGGCGCGCTCGGCGGCAGTCTCAAGGTTAGCGGACAGATCTTCTACGTTTGAGACATTTTGCGTGATCGCTTGTTCGCTTGACGCCCCCAAAGAAAGGGCATCATTTGATTTAAACAGAGTATTCTCTGTATTGGCCGCAATCTCACTCGTCGCCAGATTGAACTGCTCAATCTTGCTCAGGCTTTCATGAGTGAGCGCCAACTGATTTTCAGTTTGTTGACTTACTGAAGCGCGCACGGAAGTAATGGCCGATCCATTCTGCTTTAAGCTTTCTGTCGTTCGAGCCGTATCGACAACGATCTCCTGCACTGTTTCGACAAAGCGATTGAAGGCTTTTGCTAAGTCGCTCACTTCATCGTTTGAGGTCGCTTGTACTCTTGATGTTAGATCGCCGCCACCAGCGGCAATATCATTCATGCTGCTCGCCATCCCCTTGATGGGCGTCACAACTAGGCGATCCATAATGTACCCAAGAGAGACGATAACCACTAAGTACAAGGTACCAAACATTAACATCGAGCGAAGCATCAAACTTTTAAGCTCATTGCGCGCTTGCTCGCTATTAAATCCAAGCGAAACAGAGCCAATTGGCAAACCATCCCACTCAATATTAATGCGAGATTCAAACTCAGCCGTTTTCTGGCGAACTTGACTCATCTCTTTGCCATTTTGATCGCGAACCACGATGCTCGAAATAGTGTCATTCTTGATGTAGGCCTCAAGAATGCTGCCAATCAGAGCTTTGTCATACACATACACCGGCTCTTGCAAGATAACTTGCAACTCCTGCTCAATTTCTGCAGTGACTTTTTCGAGGTCCGCTTCCACATTTTGCTTGGTCAATACATATTGCGTCGACAAGGCAATCGCGGTCACCAGCGTCATGACTAATGTCACCACAAGAATAATTTTTTTGGTTAGTCTGTTCATGTTACACCTGTGATTACTTAGCTAAAGGATCAAAGAAAAAGTGGTCAGGAATGGCTTTCGTTGCCGCGGTGACATTGGGATTATCTAAATCGAAAACCACGCGCTCGCTCAAGTTCGCTTGCTTCAACGCGGCTTTAATCTCATTGTCGGCAAAGAACATGGTTTCATAGAGCCCTTCGTTATGGATTTCGAGCATGATGTCGTACAAATGTTGTTTTAACTCTTCGTTGCCTTTGCGAACAAACAACAGATACGGCATCTTGTAGCGGAGCATGACGTTTTCATCTACCTCTAGTGGCAGATTTGGATGGGATTTCACCTCAGCCCAAGGCTCCATGACACCACGCATAAATGCATCGCAGCGATTGCCCGCGACCAACATATCGAAAATATTTGGGTACTTGAGCGACTTAGCGATAGAAAGTCCATTTGCTTCCAATATCTGTGTATCGGCCCATGTTTTACCAGAGCACAGCGATAGACGCTTGAGATCGGAAACGGAGTTGACCGAGGCCAGCTTGTTGGCGCGTTCTTGACTCACCAAACCAATTCGCATGCCCAACATGCCGCGATAAATAGGAAATGGAATGGCGTCAAAGCGCGTTTCAAGATCCTGGTTTGTCGCAGTCCACACCACATCTAACGTGCCGCTTTCTAAATCAGCTAGTAATCGAGTTCCTGCGGGTTCGCCGGATTTGGCGTAGATAAAATCGATGGAAGAGTACTGCTCGGAACGAGAAATGATCTCTTTCAATAAGGTTAAATGGAGTTTATCGTCGTCAGGCTTACCAGCAAGCCTAAGCGGCTGGGCAACAGACGACAGCGACAATACCCCACACAAAATAGCTAATAGCAACTTCTTCATGGTGCACCTAACATTCTGATACTAATAACAACCACCGCCATTTATGAACAACAGCGGTACAACGGGTTTGTAGGGGGAGGGATTCGTCGCATTTACGATCTACGCCGCAGTATGCCACTGGCTTTTTATTGTGACGAAATGTAACGATAGAACGATATACAGTCAATCATTCGCTGAGGCAGCAAAGAGAGGTCAATCGGACTTTATGACTGCCATCACAGACAGTAGCCCAGTTATTATTTCACTCATTAGACATAGGCCAAAACAATAAACCAAACAAGGCTAAGTATTAGTCACAATAATCGCCCTGCCATATCTGGCTAAATTTCATCCAACCAACATAAATATGCGAGGCACCTTTAGTATTGAGCATGAGGCGCCCCGGCGAACAATGGTTAATGTTAAGGCGAATCTGGTTTGTTCTCAGGTGACGCATCGTCATTTTCACCGTCTACCCACTTCATAAATACTTGATATCCCGCAGTCAAAAATGCTGCACCTATAAACATGCCGAGAATACCGCCAGACATCATGCCGCCAATCGCACCAATAAGTACCACGGGCATAGGGACACTTAAACCTCGCCCAAGCACCATAGGTTTGAGTATGTTATCAACCAAGCTAGCGGCGATAATTAAAACAGAAAAGATAGTGTTATGTACGGTTGAACCATCACTACTCGACCACAACATCGCTACCGCAACAATGGCAATGATGGTGACAGGCAGTTGTGTAATCGCAAAGACTAAAGCAATCACCGTTAAAAATGCCGCAGCGGGGACGCCAGCAAGTGCGATGACTGCACCAAAAATGGTTGCCGTTAGAAATGCGATACCAATAACGCCCACTGCCACTTGGCGAATGGTTGCCGTGGTCAAATGATGCAGCTCTGGCCCTTTGTGCTCATCGGAAAAGCTATTGAAAATCCGGCGCATCGCTTTGGTGCCGTCTTCTGCCCAGGCAAGCATAATACCTGCAATGATCACTGCACCAATCAACAAAAAGACACTCCCCGCAGCACCGCTGGCTTTATCAACAAACCAAGCAGATGCATTTTTAAGCTGTGGCTGATACTTATCGATAAAGTTCGGTAAGTCCCTCGCCGCTTCACTCCACGCAGAATATGTATCTTCACCAATCAGCGGCCATTCTTTCACCTTTTGAGGAGGTGCTGGAATGTGAAGCTCACCTTGCTCATAATTTTGGTAGGTCTGTAGCGTTTTTACCGCGAGTGAGTTGCCCACCAAAGCGACAGGCGTACCGAGTACCAACACACCGATCAAAGCGATAGCGGTCGAACTTCGTTTAGTCGTCCAACCAAACTTGGCTTTTAAAAAGTTTCGTACTGGAAACAAAGCTATCGCTAGAACCAACGCCCAGAGCAAAATAGGTAAGAAAGGAGCGAATGCCCACCAGCACATCAATACAATGAAGGCTATGGTAGAAAAACGTATTAGAGAGGCCGTAAAGGCCTGCGATAGCGCTAGCTTTAGATTGTCCTTGTCATTGCTCACGTAAGACTCCGTTCTTTGACACAATTAAGGATGACATTTTGATGATCATCGATGCTAATTATCCATGACCTTCTTATCTAACCCACTGAACAAAGGGCATATATCAAATATAGTCTACGAAAATCAACTCTCAAGACTTGTCAAAAATAAAGCCAGCTATTTAAGCTGGCTAAAGGGTGAGATCAGTCAGTGATAGGATTTGGCGAGGTAGCCAGCACATTCCTTTGTCGATAGAGGTGAGTGCCCGCCAGCAAAATGGCCAGGCCGATTGAAATAAACACGCTAGCGTCAGACATAGAATCCGTAGTCATCGCGATCGACGCCACAAGGACACCTAGTATCTGACACATGCGTCCAAGGTAAGCACCTTGTCGAGTATCAACTTTTGCCTCTTCGGACAAACCAATAGGTGATTGCAAATTCACTTTTAGCTGAGTAATTTCTTTACCACGTTCACCAGAAGATTCCTGATAGAACCAACGCGTAGAAAGAAAGAAACCACCGGTTATCACAATATGAGCGAGCAGTGTAATCGAAACGAGTAGGTCAACCGACTCGCGATTGGTGAAGCTAGCGGCATCAAACAAAGGCAATAGCCAATCTACTTGAAATACAAACTGCATAAAGAACGACACAGATAGTCCGACGGCAATCGTCGCCCAACCGGACCAGTCCGGTGTTTTTAGCGTCACAAGAGCCAGCAAAGATGGGATTGTCAGTGGTGTTTGCAATAGTGCGCCGAATAGCATCATGATATCAAAGAAGCTGTATTCATCGATTGATGCAAATAACAAAGCAGCCAAGATGCAGAGCAAGCCATTAATCACGGTGGAAACCTTCCCAACTACGAGTTGCTTGTGCTCAGTTGCTTTGGGGTTGAGCACCGCTTGATAAACATTTCGCACAAAGATACCAGCATTCCGATTCAGGGCTGTCGTCATAGGAG
The DNA here is from genome assembly GCF_050337275.1 of Vibrio wakamikoensis. Classification (NCBI taxonomy): domain Bacteria; kingdom Pseudomonadati; phylum Pseudomonadota; class Gammaproteobacteria; order Vibrionales; family Vibrionaceae; genus Vibrio; species Vibrio wakamikoensis. Next base: position 114,737 of record NZ_JAKJST010000018.1, read on the forward strand.
CGATAGTCGCTGCAAGCATTGCCGCAAGCACCAAACCAAGCATGCCAGCAGGCAGGTAGTGATCAATGTAGTAAACATAAGCGGCGTTATTGGCACTCTCAGCAAGCTTTGGGTAGTACGCCATCAGATCCACGCCCAACGTCGCAGTCACCCATGGAGGAACAAACCACATGACAGGCCCCAAAATAAATAGGATGCCAGCAAACAAAGCCGCTTTTTTTGCCTCTCTTTCGTTCGTCGTCACCAAAAATCGATAGCAAGAAAGCGCATTGTTCGTGTTCATTGTTTGCTTGAGTATCATCATCACAACCCAAAGCCAAAACACTTGCCAGTAGCTCATGTTGCTACCCATGTAACTATCGGTTGGATAACTTTCAATGAGTGTCACCGGCCCACCAACCTCGAGCAAAGCAAAAGCTCCTACTGACATGGTAATCGCAACCAACAAAATGAGTTGAATGACATTGGTCGCAGACACCGTCCACGACCCGCCGCTCGCAGCAATAAAGGTAACCAATAAGCCAACGCCAACAATCGTCACCACTAGATCAATGTTAAATACCGCGGCTGTGAAGAGGGCTAAGCCATTTAACCAAATTGCCGCAGACATGATAGTCAAAGGAAAAGAAAGCCAAGTATACACTTGCTCTGATACGCGTCCGAAGCGAACCTTGATAGCTTCCATCGCAGTCTCAACACGCATCTTGCGATAGCGAGCAGCAAAATACCAAGCCGCCACCAAGAAGCCCAAGGCATTACCCCAAAAGATGAACAGTACTGTTAGCCCATCTTCATAGGCCTTCGCAGCAGCACCGGTAAATGTCCACGCCGAAAACTGAGTCATGAACGCGGTAGCACCAGCCATCCACCACATCATTGCTCCGCCGCCGCGAATGAATCCCGAGCTATCCGTGGTAAAACGCTTAAACGCCAGAGCGGCGAACAACACGAAAGTAAAGTAACCAATAACAATTGCACCATCAATGAGTTCCATACCGCTCCTTATGCATCTTGGCTTATTCATTTTCTGCGATTGGTTCCAATGGTTTCGTCGTCCACAAAGAGCTCAAGAGCTCGCAATGATGAAACTCGACCTAAATCACACTTAGTCATTTAAAGTAGAAATATTACTACCATAACTTCAATTTATGCTGGTAAATTAGAACATATTAAAACGACGTTTCAAATAAAATTTAGTTATCTATTTGTTTCTTGAAAGGCGTGAGGAATAGTAGGGTCATTGTAATCAGAGCCTCCCTTGTTCAACATCTATGTTGTAGGTTTACCTCCACAGCAAGGCCATCACTATAGAATCAGTTAGTTACACTAAATCAGACTCTTATCGCCCACTTTTATCTCAGAAAAAACAGATGAAGTTGGTCACTCTCAAGCTGGATATTTGACTATGAGCCAATATAAAATAGCGATCATCGGCGAATGCATGGTGGAGCTACAACGCAAAGAAGATCTCCTGAAGCAAAGTTTCGGTGGTGATACATTAAACACAGCGCTGTATCTTTCTCGTTTGACGAAAAATTACAACATTTCAGTAAGCTACATTACCGCACTAGGCAACGACCCTTTCTCATCTGAAATGCTAAAAGCGTGGTCGGAAGAAGGCATCGACACCGACCAAGTGTTGCGCCTAAACGACAAAATGCCCGGCCTGTACCACATCGAGACAGATGATACCGGTGAGCGCACCTTCTTTTACTGGCGCAGCGACGCAGCAGCTAAGTTCGTGTTTGATCAACCAGAAAGCCAATCACTCGTCGATTCTTTGATGGATTACGATGCGGTTTACCTAAGCGGTATTACTTTGGCTATTTTGACTGACTCTGGACGTGACACTCTGTTTAGCTTCCTCGAGAAATTCAAAGCCAAAGGCGGCAGCGTCTTCTTTGACAACAACTATCGTCCAAAGCTTTGGGCGAGCCGTGATACCGCTCAGCGCACGTACCTTGCGATGCTTGGTTTTACCGACACCGCACTACTTACCTTCGAAGATGACCAAGACTTGTTTGGCGACACATGCCTAGAAGATTGTATCGAACGCACTCAACACGCTGGTGTCAGCGAAATTGCCATTAAACGTGGCGCGAAAGAGTGTCTCGTACTTAGCGAAGGTCGCGCAGAGTATGTTGCACCGGAGCCAGTCGACTCCGTGATTGATACCACAGCCGCAGGTGACTCCTTCAGCGCAGGTTATCTTGCCAAGCGACTAACCGGCGGCGACGCGTTTAACTCAGCCGCAATGGGGCACAAAGTTGCAGGCACAGTAATTCAATACCGCGGTGCTATTATTCCTAACACAGCAACGCCAACTCTTGATTAGTAGGACAAAGACAAATGACAACCCTAAACGAACAGCTAGCAAGCCTTAAAGTAATTCCAGTAATTGCCATCAACAAAGTTGAAGATGCTATTCCTCTAGGTAAAGCACTGGTAGACAACGGTATGCCATGTGCAGAAATCACGTTCCGTACCGAATGTGCAGCCGACGCGATTGCTGCGATGCGTCAAGCGTACCCAGAGATGCTGATTGGCGCTGGTACCGTTCTTACTAACGAGCAAGTCGATCAAGCGATTGAAGCAGGTGTCGATTTTATTGTAAGTCCAGGCTTCAACCCACGCACAGTTCAATACTGCATCGACAAAAACGTACCAATCGTACCGGGTGTTAATAACCCAAGCCTAGTTGAGCAAGCAATGGAAATGGGTCTGCGTACATTAAAGTTCTTCCCAGCAGAGCCATCTGGTGGTGTAGGTATGCTAAAAGCGCTTACAGCCGTTTACCCTGTGAAATTTATGCCAACAGGTGGTGTAAGTCTGAACAATGTAGATGACTACCTATCCATCAAGTCTGTATTGGCATGTGGTGGTACTTGGATGGTTCCAACAAATCTTATCGACGAAGGTCGTTGGGAAGAGCTTGGTCAGTTGGTTAAAGACGCGGTTGCTCACGTTAACTAATCCAACATTTAACTAAGTAAAAGCAGCCCCACAAGCATTAGCTTGTGGGGCTGCTTGTTATCTGCAGGGCGGCTAATTCGATAAATCCATCTCGGCTACCTTAGCCCTGTCCTCTTGAACTGAGTTTAAGCCCCACACCATCACGTTGCTACTATCGCCATGATGATACAGCTCATCGCCATTAGCATGATTGAGAATTTTCGCTGCTCGCCACGCCGCTAGGCTCAATTGTGGTTCAATGATTCCATGGTTATGAGTACCTGAATTCACGACAAACAACTTGTTATCACAAGGCAGCTTCCAATATGGTGTTGGGCTCGTCGACCATGGGCAAAATGTGACATTAACTCTTGAAGATAATCAACCTGTCGGCTGCATCATCAAGGACTTTCATGGGGACTTAAGGTTGGTAGACGAAGAACTCCCTGAACTGGACTCACTCGATGGTGCCATCAAACAGAACCTGACACGCCTACCAGCTAAGTACCTAGTTCATGTCGTTACAGTACTAAGGTTTGTTTCCCCTTGGTTAGAATCAAATGGACTCGAACATCAGGGAATCAGTGAGGCTGAGTTCTACGGCCTACTCGCTAACGAGATTCTACGCTACCAAGCAGAGCACTCTCATTTAGCACATAGATAAGGTTTGCCTTAACCGAGTGAAGTTTAAAATTGGATATGGGGAAAGCAATCAAAGGCCACTGCCAGAACTTGGCGAGCCGATACGGAACCCTTTGGTGATTGGGCTTGAAACGTAACTAAGAACAAATTGATGTGCTCGATTGCAGTGACAGAGGGTCAGTGCAATTGAAAAATACTACCTTAAACTCAAACGACAAAGCAGTGAATTGCAATAAACACGATCACTGTAGAATCGTCATCGTTACCAAACAAATAAGGACTGAAATCGTCAAAATCCACAGGACGTATATATATGTGACGGAAAGTTTTATGAAGATAGGAGAACATACGGAGCGTATTTCCGTCAATCGCCGCTTTTTAGCCCATTTGGGGAAGGTGACAGCAGTAAGCAAAGCTACACCGTGTATTAGTGCTACGAAATGGAATCCTCTCACCAGCGCAAGCTCTCCTCTTCTGTAATGCTCTAAAGAGAAAGCGTATTGAATGACACGCTTTGGGGTAAAAGAATTTAAAGCTCCGCCAACCAATATAAACCATACAAATAGCAGCCCACCAAATACAAAGAACAAAATAAATGCCCATTCTAAAATCTGCATATTTGACTCACCCCGAGAGTACTGAAAACAAGAAATCACCATAAGGAACCATTAACTACGTCTCTGGGAGGAACAATTGATCAAGCACTATCACTAAAACGAAAGACAAAATGGTTGTTATAGTTGACGTCCATAAAATGCCAATATAGCAATAGCAAATCCTAACAAAGCCTGAAGGACAAACAGATCTTATTCCTGTTAGCCCTCTGCGTTTCGCTGTCTTAGGCATTACGATCACTGTCATCAATGCGATACCATGTATTAAGGCCACAAAATGAAAGCCCGAAACGACTGCCAGCTCTACCTCGGTATAATGATCTTTGGTAAATGCGTACTCTTTTATACTTTTGGGAGTAAAAAAACATAATATTGCTCCGACAACCACGAACCAAACGGCCATGAATATACCCACGAAAAAAAAAGTGATAGTAAGAGTCTGAGCTACTGAGAACATACTTTATCTACACCGGTTTTCGAAACAAGATTGAAATAGGGAATATTCTCCTTGTATATATAGACTCCCATTTTACCACCTACATAACCTATACCTGCAGAGACAGCGGCTATGCTCAGTGCAGCAAACCAACCAATCGAAGCGACACCAACTACGAGTGATATTGCAGTGCCAGCTGCTATTCCAACAACAGTACTCGCTACCATCTCAGCGAAAATTTTGTTTTTCTCCGCTGTAGAACCCGATTGTGAGATCTGTTGACAGGAAACTCCCAGGCTAACAGCTGTAAGAAGCGTACCGCCTCGTGCTGCTCCAGATGATAGTGCTGCTAATCTCTGTGTATTCTTGCGTAATGCAACTGTGCTAGAGACTCCACCAGCTCTTGATATCCGCATAGCTTCGCGTGCCTTTTTCCCTTTAAACAGTACTTTTTCAATAGGTCCAAAGTTTCTGGCAACGGATTTCAGAATCTTGCTGCGACGATAATCATATTGACCTTTTGTCAACACACCTAATTTGTACTGTTGGTAGACTTTCTCAATCTCCGCGAGTTTAACTATATTTCCTTTCCCTTTGCCTCCCAACAGTATCCCCATAGACGCAAACGTCACCCCAGCACCCGTACTCGCTGGCCCCCAGGCATCCTCTAACCACGACAGAGCCCAAAACAAATCTTGCTGCTGTTGAGGCATCTGTTTCATCGTGCGCTCAAACTGCGCTTTATCTTCATTTGAAATGGCCGGGTTTGGCGCGAATTGACTCGCCACTGGAGAGATGGAGGCGGGCTTGCTATTAAGAGGGCGAAGTGAAATCGCTTGGCCGATGCTGACTTTGTCAGGGTGTTTAATTTCTGGATTGTCAGTGAGGATTTGATCAAGCACCTGACGATAGCCATCACTGCCATAACGGTATTGGTAGATTTTGAGAATAACCTTGCTTAATGTGTCTCCGGGGCGAATGTTGTAAAAATATCGATAGCGATTGACGCTGTTAAAATACTCACTATTCATGCTGAACATACCATTTCAAAAAGTAAACTTAATATGCAACTTTAAGAGTGCTTTTTTGTAGTTCAATATCAGATTTTGGTTTTGAGAGTGAGCAAGGATTACCGATGAAATGGTGAGAAATTGACAATAAAATCAGTTCATTATTGTCGACAAAAAAAGCCAGTGATAACACTGGCTGGAGAAATCCCGATATGGACATCAAAACAAATAATAAAATAGTTACTAGGTGGTGCAATGTTTGATAAAAGTAACCCCAGAGACAAGGATTCAAGGAGTTCTGAGGTTACTTGGAATCAAATCAAACTAGTCAATCAAAGTGCGAACGTATTCAGCAATCTCAGTCACTTGGCAATTTGCAAAGAAACACTCTTGGAACTGAGCGCTGCCAACAGCTTGCTTAACGAGATCTTGATCAATCGCTTTTAGTGACGCTACAACGTCTTTGCAAACAGCAGCCTTAACATCATTAAGGATCGCAGCGTTTTGCTGCTGAGGTACAACTCGCTCAACTGGGTAGCCTTCGCCGCGAGCACCAGTAAATGCCTTTTCGAAAATGTAACGAACGTTCAGCTCACCAGCCCAGCCAAAGCCTTTCGCAAAGGCCAATGAAATAGCATTACCATTGTTGATTTGGTTGAAAAGGAATGCATCAGAGGGTTCTAGGCAGTAACCGCATACCACGCCAGGGTGAAGGTTGCTTGCCATCAACGCGCCTTGGCCTGTGCCACAACCAGTAACGACAAAGTCCACTGCTTTTGAATTCAAAAGAATGCTCGCCATGATACCAAGGTGAATGTAAGTCAGGTGATGGTCGTTTTCATCTGTCATACCAACGTTGTATACGTCGTGACCTAGGCCACCTGCTACAGAGTTCAGTTCCGCTGCAACCATAGCATTCTTAGGTGCTTGGCTGTTTTCCATCATTAGTGCAATTTTCATAGTAATTCCCCGACGAAAAGGTTCGTCAATAGTTAAATCTTAAACAAAATCTTTGCGCATTGGTGTGAACGTATCAATTAACACACCCGCTTCAACACACACACAGCCGTGTTCAATATCTGGCTGCTTATACATAGTGTCGCCCGCCTTGACGATGTGCTTTTCCTCACCAATCGTAAACTCAAAAGCACCTGACAGTACATATGTTAGCTGCTCATGAGGATGAGAGTGCATAGCACCAACCGCACCTTTCTCAAAGTGGACTTCAACCGACATCATGTTGTCGTTGTGTGCAAGTACCTTGCGACTTACACCTTCACCTAAATCTTCTAACTGTATATCTTTGTTAAATACGAACATGTGTAAAAGCCTATTGTGTTTGTGATTTGCTAACCACTAAATCACTTGATTTACGTAAACGATAAATGGTCACTAGGTTCGTCACTATAATCGTCGCTTCCAGTAACGTGCCACCAATTGAGCCAACCAGTATGTTGTTGATAAGCCAACATGTGGCGCCCAGCAAAAAGCCAATACGCATTGCCACACCGCTGAGAACAAACATAGAAAATGTTCCAATCACAGTGCCAAATATTGACCACAATTGCCCTATACCATCAGCAATCCAGTACCCAAAGCCACCAGCAACAACAATGAAAAACACCGCCACAAGTTTGGAGCGAGTGTGTATCGACGCCAACGTTCTGGCTGCCGACAGTCCCGCGGCGGCAGCTGAAACGGTTGAACCTAGTAATAAAAAGTGGAGAAGATGATTGATATTAAAAGCCAACATCGAAATTTTGAGCTGCCTGTCATCTTTTTGGTAAAAGGTGGAGATTCCTAACCCAAAACTCAAAAAACCCAATGCCTGACCGACAGAAAATAGGTCAATCATCTTCTCTCAATCCAGTTAACGAGACAGCCAACCACCATCAACGGCAATAGTGTAGCCATTGATATAGTCAGATGCTTTCGATGCCAAGAATACACATGGGCCAGCTAAGTCTTCAGGCGTGCCCCAACGGTCAGCCGGAATTCGCTCTAGAATTTCAGCGTTACGCTTCTCATCGGCGCGAAGCGCTGCTGTGTTGTTTGTCGCCATGTAACCTGGTGCAATCGCATTAACATTGATGCCTTCTTTTGCCCACTCGTTGGCCATCAAGCGAGTCACTCCCATCACACCACTCTTTGAAGCGGTGTAAGACGGTACGCGAATACCACCTTGGAATGACAGCATTGAAGCCACGTTGATGATTTTTCCGCCTTGGCCTTGAGCAATAAATTGTTTTGCAACCGCTTGTGACATAAAGAACACCGACTTAATATTGATATTCATCACGTCATCCCAATCTTGCTCTGAGAAGTCGATGGCGTCATTGCGACGAATGATGCCTGCATTGTTTACCAAGATGTCAATGCGACCCAACTCAGTAACAGCTCGATCAACGATGCCTGGAATGTCGTCTAGCTTCATTAAGTTGGCGCGAATATCAATAAACTTACGACCTGTCTCCGCCATCATCGCAATCGTTTCTGACGGTTCAACAATGTTAACACCAACGATGTCGCAACCTGCTTTAGCAAGTCCAAGAGCCATACCTTGACCAAGGCCAGTATCACAACCAGTTACTACTGCTACTTTGCCTTCAAGGCTAAACGAATCAAGAATCATAGTCTGTTCCTTTGTAATAAATGTGTGGTGAACAAATAAAGGGGGTGTTCACTCTGTTGAAATCTACATTACACAAAAAATGACACACCTTAAAGTTATTTTTGAAATTGCGTTTTATTTTTTTAATTTAGTTCTCTTGAATGTGACGGTCGTCTCACATACTGGTTTTAAATTAATGAAAAGCCTTTTCGAAACTACTGACTCACTCAAGTATGTCAGGTATAATCTGCAACTATTGAAAATGACTCAGAGCGTGAAATGGAAAAATCAACTCAACCAGAAGCCGTATCGTCAGTACTAAAAGTATTTAACATTCTCTCAGCGCTGGCTGATCAAAAAGAAATCGGTGTATCAGAGCTCTCTCAACGTTTGATGATGTCCAAAGCGACAACCTATCGCTTTTTGCAAACGATGAAGACACTCGGTTTTGTTGAGCAGGAAGGGGAAGCCGATAAATACGCACTGACATTAAAATTGTTTGAGCTAGGTTCAAAGGCTTTAGAGCATGTCGATCTTATTGACCTTGCCAATACTGAGATGGCAAAAATCTCTAAGATAATCAATGAGACTGTTCACCTAGGCTCCATTGACGAAGATTCCATTATCTACCTGCACAAAATTGACTCTAGTTACCATCTGCGTATGCACTCACGCATCGGTCGCCGCAATCCGCTTTACAGCACGGCAATTGGTAAAGTACTCATGTCTCATATGGATGAGCAGGAAGTGCGAAATCTATTGGCTGACGTTGAGTTTAAGAAACACACGCAACATACGCACGAAAACGTAGACCAGTTGCTTAAAGAGTTGAACCTCGTTCGTGAGCAACACTTTGGTGAAGACAATGAAGAGCAAGAGCCAGGACTACGCTGTATTGCGGTTCCGGTTTACGACCGATTTGGCGCTCCTATTGCGGCTATCTCAGTTTCATTCCCTACTATTCGATTCGAGGAAAGCCGTAAACAAGAGTATATCGCTCTTCTTCATACAGCAGGACGTAACGTCTCTGAGCATTTAGGCTACCATAAGTACCCTATTTGACATTGATAAAGAAGAAAAGCAGCACACGTGCTGCTTTTTTTGCCATCAGATATTTTATTGAAACGCCATTTCATTTAAGGGATTAACATGGGAACCTCAGCTTCAAACAATATTCTTGATTTCTTGATTCATCTCGACCCTTTCGATCTTCTTCCAAAACCCGTCGTTGAATCATTGGCCAGCGCGGTGACCGTCAAATACCTCGCCAAGGGAGAAAGTATTGAATTTCATTCCATGTGCGAGAAACGTTACCTCTATGTGATTCGAAAAGGTGCTATTGAGCAGCGAACCCAGATCAATAAGTTACGAGCTCGCCTTGGAGAGGAAGATCAATTTGGATTCACTTTCCTAGAGCCGCTTAAAGAAGCTGAAGATGGCTATCGAGCAGAAGCGATTGAAGACTCGCTGCTTTATCTCATACCGCACGCCAACATCCAAGAAACGTGCGAACAGCACCCCGAGATCAAAGACTACTTTGCGGCTACGGCCAAAACACGTTTACACTCTGCGATACGCTCGATCGTCAATAAAGAAGACAAAAGCCTGTTTTTTCGTACTGTTGGTGAAGTAGCTAGCGAAAATATCACAGTCTCTGACTATAACGACTCAATCATTGATGTCGCCAAAGGCATGTGTGGCAAACGCCGCAGTTCATGTGCTGTCGTACTAAAAGAACGTGAAATTGTTGGCTTAGTCACAGACCGAGATATGACACAACATGTTGTTGCCCAAGAGGTGGATACCCATCGACCGATACATGAAGTCATGACTCGCAATCCAATCTTGATAAACAGCGAAGACAAAGTAATTCAAGCGATTTCACTTATGCTGCAGTACAACATTCGCTGTCTACCTGTCATTGCCAATCACGAAGTAAAGGGCTTATTGACTACCACTCACTTAGTTCACAACCATCGAACTCAGTCACTATTTTTGATTGAAAAGATCAAGTATGCGAACTCGATAACTGCCCTTGCAAATCTTCGAGATGAAAAGGAAACCATTTTCCAAGCCTTAGTAGAAAGTGGCGTGAGTGCCGAGATTCATGGACAGGTCATGTCGATGATCATGGATGCGTTCAATAGGCGAATAATCCAACTAACCGAAGAGGTGCTCGGGCCACCACCATGTGACTATGCATGGATGGTTGCTGGCTCCCATGCGAGAAACGAAGTGCACATGCTGTCGGATCAAGACAATGCTTTGGTTCTCGCAGAAGATGCAACCGAGAGTGACCGGTTCTACTTCGCTTACTTTGCTATGCGCGTATGTAATGGACTCGCCGCCGTTGGCTACCCTTTATGCAGCGGTAAATACATGGCCGCTACAGCCAAATGGAACCAGAACGTAGGTCGCTGGAAGGACTACTATACGAAATGGGTGGCCAGTCCTGAATACAACAAACTGCTCAGTATCAGTGTCTTCATGGAGATACGCTGCGTCTACGGCAATGCGGAACTTGTCGATACGCTTCAAAACCACCTACACCAGACTATTCATGCAAACCCTCGATTTATCCCAGCATTGACACGCGATGCCATCGAAACCTCACCACCACTTGGTATTTTTAACAGCCTAGTTCTAGAGAAAAGTGGCAACAATACCAAGTCACTCAACATCAAAAAGTTTGCTCTGAACCTTATTATCGATCTCGCTCGCATATACAGCCTAGCCGCCGGAGGCTCTTTAACAGGAACTGAAGAGCGTTTTCGATATGCCGTCGAGCAAGGTACATTGTCTCAAGACAGCTGCGATAACATCATTGGCGCTTACCGTTTTCTGATGCAGGTTAGGTTTAGACACCAACTCAACGCCCAAGTGCGTGGCGATACCCCAGACAACAACATCCGCCCTGATGAGTTCAGCAGTTTTGAACGTAAGCACCTAAAAGACGCGTTCAAGATCATTAGTGAGTTGCAGGATGTCGCTAAACTCAAATTTGTAAGCGGGTTCTAATATGTTGGCCAAAACCCTACAAAAGCTCTTCTCTAAAGGCGATAACATCGAAGCTCTGCACCAATCCATGCAGGCTAAACACTGGCCTTCTCATGCACTAGAGCATTACTTTGCCTATCCTCTCCCTAACGCACAGCGCCCAGTGTCCGAGCAACAATTTGTCGCCCTAGATTTTGAAACGACGGGGCTAGAACCAGACTCTGATAGGATCCTGTCTATTGGAACGGTGGAGTTAAACTACGAAGAAATTGATTTAACCAGTGTCAATGAAGTGATTTTGCGACAAGATGTGACTATTCGCCCAGAAAGCGCCGTCGTTCATGAAATTATGCCAACCCAAGTTCGAGAACAAGGCGTTGATGCTGAGCTTGCGCTCGATCGATTGATCGAACATCTTCGGGGTAAAACCATCATTGCCCATAGCGCAGGTATTGAGTATGGCTTTTTGTCGTCATATCTCAAAAGGTGCTACCAAATTGAAAAGCTACCTTGTTACATGGTAGACACATTGCTGCTTGAGAAACGATTTAGCTACTTAGGGAAAAATCGAGGACATTCCAGCTTTCAACTCGATGACCTACGGCAACATTATAATTTACCAGATTATTACGCTCACTCAGCGGCCAGTGATGCACTAGGATGTGCAGAGCTATTTTTAGCACAAGTCAAAAGGCTAAAGCTCTGCCATCGTCCGCTCAGTGAGGTAATTTATCGACCTTAAAATACAACGCAGCTGTTTTTTAACGTGCCACTACACGCTCTTTTTCAAATCCATGGCTGTTAGATTGTAGGTCGTCAGATAACCGCTTGAGTTCAATGGAGCTCAATGAAAACTGCTCAATTCGATTCAAGTTTGCTTCTTGAACTTTGAGCAGTTGCTCAATGTATAGATAAACCTGCTCAGAAATGGCCAACTCATTTTTCGTCGACTGTTTTAAATCAGCTACAATACTCTGAACATCACTCGCACCTTGCTTAACTTGACTGAAAATCACACCAACCTGTTCAGATTTGGCCTCGCTTTGCGAGATTTTTTCGAGTAGCCCTCTCAAGTCATTGGAAACATGTTCAGACTCCGACAAGATATGCTCACTCATTTTAGATATTTCCACCGTTGCATCAGATGTCCTAGCCGCTAGGCTTCGAACCTCATCAGCGACCACAGCAAAACCACGCCCTTGTTCGCCCGCTCTCGCGGCTTCTATGGCTGCGTTGAGCGCCAACAAGTTAGTCTGTTCAGCGATACCTTGGATCACCTCAACAACCCCTGTTATCTGCTCGTATTTGGCTTCTAAAAGACCAAAACTGTGCAGCGAACCATCTAGGCTAGTACGAATGTCCTCCACCGAGCCGTCCATGGATTGAATCGCCTCGGCTCCCTCCTCCGACAATGATTGAGACTGAAAGCTATTCGATTGTGCCTTATCAATACCTATATTGATTTCCTCGATACTAAGTTCGAGAGCCTTCATAGAGTTGAGAGTGTCATCTGAAATCGAACGGATTTGACCTAAGCTTTCCGTCGTCGCGCCGATATTGCGATCTAGGCTATCGGTAGACTGGTTGATCATCACCGAAACCGAACTGATTTTATCGACAAACCGCTTCAATGAAGCCTGCATCTGGCGAACCGACTCCAAAATACTGCCTTGTGGTACAGACTGTGTAACAGGCTGAGATAAGTGCCCATCTGCTATACGCTTGGTTAACGAAACAACGACACTCGGCTCACCGCCTACAGACCGATAAATACTACGCGCAATGAGACCGCTTATCAGCAATATCACCACTAAGATACCGCTGCTATAGATCAAAAGGCGTGTCACAAGCTGCTGATAACTCTCTTCAACATCGTCCATGTATATCCCCAGCCCCATCACCCACTTCAGCTCTGGGATCATGGTAATCGCACTCACCTTGGTCACCTTTTCCGACGAGTTTGGCTTACTCACCTCGCCGACAACATAGTTGAACGCTTTATCCTTCAGCAGGTTTACATGCCTAGCATAAGAGCTTTGGAACGCCCCAAGTTTGTCGCCACGCACATGCACGCGGGCGATAGCATTGTGGTCATTAGCCCAAATGTAAGCGTTGCCCAAACGGTAGGTAGACAACGCTGCAATGACGCGTTGCTCAGCCTCTTCCGGGGAGCGGCTTTGCTTGATGGCATCCGATGCTTGTTTCTTTGCAAACGAGAGTAACGATGCTACCTCATGCTTTTTGGTTTCGACTAAAGATGTTTTTATGGAATCCAAACTTACAAACACAATCAACGCGATACCCAACATCGCTGTAATCAGCAGCAGTGCGCCCTTTTTTATCAATGTCATGATCCCTCACTATAAAAAATGGCCACACTAACAATCTAGCGTGGCCATACAGACAATCAATTACAGCATACGTCTAGAAGCTATAAGTAATGCCGATACGGCTTCGTAGCTGACGATCGCTTGAAGAGCTCGATACCGAAACATTGGCGAACTCAACATATGGGCGCCAACTCCAGTCTTCGCCTTTGTAGCCAAGTTTGAATACTGCATCCCAGTTGGTGTCACCGTTGTCGAATAACACTTGATCATCCAAACCTTTCTCATAGTTCGCCTCTAGACCAAACTGAAAACCATTGTATTTGTAGTCAAGGTTAGCCGTGACTTTACTCTTCTGTTCAGAAGAACGATCATCAGAGAAATTACGGAACTCATGCCGATAGCGAAGCTTAGTAACAAACCCTGAATCAAAAGAGTACTGAGCACGAAGCTGAGGCTTATAAGTCACGTGACCTGGGAAGAACGTAATTGGCATACCTGGTATAAGCATCCAATGATCATCAATTTTGTATTTGTAGCCGAAGTCGAATTCATTGCCTTTCGATTGCCATTCTGAAAATGGTTTCCCCTTCTGCATCGCTTCAACGCCAAAATACATATTCCCAACGCCAGCCCCAAGCTTCACGCGACTAGCGTATGTTTCACTTTCGTGTTTATATTCTTGACGAAAATCGAGAGATGCCGCAGAAATAGAGGCACTAGCAAGCAATGCCACAACCGCAGTTGTAGCTATTTTATAGACCTTAGACACAGTTTAATTCCTTTTATTTGAATAGTAGATTTGCAACTTTTTTGCTATTTACTTTTTCTTTACTCAGCTCAGAAATAGCGTTGGTAAATACCGACTCACCATATGCTTTCTGCGCATAAAGCAAATTCACATAGGCTTTGGAACCATCAAAGCCTTTTAATTCTTTGTATTGCCACTTATCAGGTTGATTAGCATGTTTAGCGATATATTGATAACCTTTTGCTAAAGAGTGCTTATCAACTTCATAATTCCAAACGTCGATGCCAAGCTTGTCTCCAAAGTGACCAAGATGACTGTAGGCTTCTAGGTTAAAGTTTGAATAATGCCAAGGGCGAGTCCGTTCTAACTCTCCGTGTTGACGACCATTCATATCAAATTGACTGCCGATTCGGCGCATTTGCGTGATTCTCAAGCGCTGCTTTGCAATATCTTCTTGCCCGACAAAAATGGCAAAAGCAGCCACTTGTGCGTCATACCACGTACCATGATTGTTGTGCCAATTATCCTCTTCGAAACCATGATTACTGGTTAGAAGCCATTGGTTAAATTCACTAAACCAAACAACCATGGCCTGATAGTCTTTTGGATCCAGTTGCTCTTGCAAGATGTTGATACTATCCAGCACTGGGATAAGTAAGCGACTATCAATAATGCCAATACCACGCCCATCAACAATTCCAGGGATTGCTTGAGCATGGTTGAGGTTAGGGTTCATTCGTGTTTTTGGATCAACAAACCATGCGCTAAGCTGAGCTTTCGCTTTGTCTGCATATGCTTGATTATCCGTGAAGTAATAGGCGAGACTCAGGTCTGTCACGTCTTTGGCAAAGCGGATAAAACGCTGTTTGTCCGTCGCTGCGCTTTTAGTGGCCATATTATATTCACCATCACGGCGCACATAGGGTAAGCCATCTTCAGTATCTGGGTTCGGCCACCAGTATGGGCCAAAGCTAAAATAATCGTGTTTGTCACCACTGGCTGGTAATAGAGTTTTATTCGTCACCGGATCTATTGCGGCATTAAGCGCCTTATCTGCTTTTGCAACTAATGTATCTATAGAACCTTGTTTCATCGTTAGATGTTGCTTGTTATATTCAAGCGCCGATGAATCATATGAAATAAAGTCGACATTACCCGCTACTGCTCCCCAGGATAGAGCGAGGGAAATAGCAATCATACTTTTACTAATCATCATTAATCTCCTTATTAGAACTGAACTTATGTTAATTGAAACATCGGTTCAAAAGTAAGATCGAGATCATCTTATTAGGTAGAGCACATAGAAAAAGTGATAATTGTGATTTCAATCAAAATTACCAACACCACGTTAATTTTGGCCAATATAAATAAAAAAAGGGCTCCAAAAGAACCCCATGATTTATATTACTTTAGATAAATAAAACCTAATAAGATCTAAATTTCACATACTGACAGTTATTTCTTGCACTAAATTTCACTAACTTGCCTGAGAGAGTGTTACCGCTCACATAGTTTGATGTCACGCTAATTGAACCGCTGCCATCAACACTGGATAACGTCCCCCTGAAATCACAGTTACTATTTGCATCACTATCCCATACTTGTACGGTTTTCCCTGTGAGATCTCTATCAATCGCTAAACAGGCTGCTTGGGATAGATCCAACTCCATTTTCTGCCCCCAACTGTATTGGGCTACGGCATCACACCCTTCAGATACGGGTGGATCAACGGGCTCAACCGGCTCTTCTGGGTCAACCCCCTCTGGAGGCCAAGAACCTCCAGCAACAGTGACACCAGAGGTTGGTATCTGTTGATGCACGCCCTCTGCCAATGTTTGATTCCAAGTTGCTATTGGCTCTCCATTAATATTGAGATGCTGGTAATTGCTTCCATCCCAATTGAGCGCATACTCTACATCAGGCTCATCAAACAGCCCCCAGCGAGTAATACTGGCACCCGAGTTCTTTGCCTTCTTCAGCGTATTGTTAACTAGAACATTGTTTGGTCCGGTTGGCCCTGACCACTTACTTGCATGGTCGCCCGACCCAACCCAAATGGGTTGCCAGGTTGCTCCCGACTCTGGCGTCCCATTTGACCAACTGCGATGCTCATACGGTACGGCAATGTCATTATAACGAACTAAGTTGTTGCGCTCCCAGCCCCCATGGAAGTTCATATCAACATTGAGTGTATTGTTCTCAACAACATTTCCGGTCGCAGACCACTGGAGGGCTAGGTGTCGAATGTTGCGAATATCGTTATTATGAATCCAGCTGTTGTATAGCTTAGAGCCACGAACATACCCATTGCCACCAGCACCTTTATTCCACGACCCGTCAATCATGTTATTGGAGATAGTTACCGCTTTAGCAAACTCACTAACAATAGGGTGTGAGCCAATCATGTCGATATGGACATTATCAACCCAGCCGTTGTATGCCCACTTGAGAATGATGCCGTGAATTGCATCTTGTGCACATACATTCTCATATCGATACAAGACGCCATTGGGGTTACTAGCCGAAAATTGGTTGCGGTTGTAGCCTTCACAATGACTGCCTTTTGTATCCATAATCAGGAAGAAGTCTTGCAGGCCAAAGTTTTCTACCGCACTGATTGGCATAACTCGGCTGTTATAACCACTCTCATTGTTTAGCGGGATATCGAACTCCAAAGCGCCATCAAGGGTGACGGTATTGTTGCCAGTATTCACCGCCGCCACTTTAAAAATCTGTGTACGCATGTGACCGGTTTTTATATGACTACCGCTTCTTCTCGATTCTGGTACTTGCCCTTTATCCAAAAATGCTTTGTCACTAGCGGCACCGACATAAATAAGATCTCCTTGACTAAACTCACCAGCCTTTCCGGATTCTAAGAAAATAGTGGTGTCACCCATTTTTGCAGGTTGTGCAAACTCAATACTGTGTTTCCAGTGAAAGTTGACGCTCCCTTCGTAAGCAGGTTCTTTAACATGCTTCTCTCGAGTTTCGACACGAAATACGCCAAAACCAGGCCAGTATTTCTTATCAAAGTCAGGCGCATTGCTCGCATCCACACCATAAGGTGACCAAGACTTGACGACAATTTCAGTCCCCGTAGCAGGATCGCTTCCCGCTCCCTTGATAACCAGCCCTGACTTGTCGATATGGATTTCATCACTAAGGTTGATAGTACCCTTTGGCAGTACTATCACCGTATTGTTACTCGTAGAAGCGTTAACCTCGTGGTCGATGATGGCTTGTAGCGCAGCAGAATCATCAATGCCATCATCGGCGATGACACCGTGTTCAACTGCGTAGATAGTATTTTGAAATGTCGTAGGTAACACTGCGCCTTGTTTATATCCTGGAGCAGAAAGACCAGAGGCGCTATATAGGGTTAGAGGAATAAGTATGGCAAGTGTGTTCACGTTCATTTTCACGTTTGGATCTCCCTTCCGTGTTTATAGATTTATTTCTTGATTGGTGGTTTTAAAAAAAGAGAAGCTACTGTGAACTGCGTAGCTCCTCAATAGGGGTATTAAAAGGCTAAGTGGCGGTGCTGGCTGCTAGTTTATCTGCTTGCTTTGCACTCTTGAGAAGTAAACTACCTACCGTAACAATAACCGCACCACAGAAGACAAAGGCCATACGTCCCCAGAATGGATTCGGGATCAGCACCATCAGAGTCACTAGAACACCGAAGACAAGAATCAGTTTACCTAGCATGTTGCGCTGTTGACGATCTAGCTCATCTTGACCTTCTTCCTCTACTACTGGCGTCGCGACATCATTCCAGAACTCAGTGAGTTCAGACTCTCGCTCGCCAGCAGGTTCTTTGTAGAATCGAGTTGTTAGGCAGAAGAAACCGCCAGTAATAAATAGGTGACCCATGATGCCTAGCAGAACCTTAAGGTCTTTCGCTTCACGGCCTGTAAATGGCGTGTCTAAGTTCAGCCAGTTTGCTACCACATCTGCAGTAATCACAAAGCTAACAAGATAAGACACTACGATACCGACGGCCAGTGTTGCCCATGCGGCCCAATCTGGCGTCTTCTTAATGAAGATACCGAAGAACAGTGGTACCAGAATTGGCATCTGCAGCAATGTACTAACGTACATCATGGCATCAAATAGGCTCAATCCTCGAAGCGAGTTGATGAACAGTGCAACGAGAATAATCAGACCACCGAAACACATAGTGACGATTTGGCTCACGCGCATCAGTTTCTTGTCGTCAGCATTTTTATCCAGGATTGGCGCATAGAAGTTGCGAACAAAGACACCAGAGTTACGGTTAAGGCCTGAGTCCATTGAAGACATGGTTGCCGCAAATACCGCTGACATAAGCAGACCAACCATACCAACTGGCATTGCATTCTCAACGAATACCAAGTAAACCGCATCCGCTGCTTTGCTACCCAGTTCTGCTGCGTGAACAGTTGCTGCGTCTGGGTACATGACTGCCGTTACCCAAGGCGGTAGGAACCAAATCGCTGGACCAATCAGCATAAGAACAAATGCAAGTAATGCTGCTTTGCGCGCATTGGTCGAATCTTTAGCCGTCAGAAAGCGATAAGAGTCTTGCATGTTGTTGATGTTTTGGAGCTGCTTAACAAACATGAAGATGAACCATGCCACGAACAGCAGTGGGTAGTTCATGTTTGAACCCATGATCGAATCTGCCGGGAACTGCTCGATAAGGTTGGTTGGACCACCAATCTTAATCAGGGCTGCAACCGCACACACGACCGTTACCGCCATGATGACCACCATCTGAACGAAATCGGATGCTACAACACCCCAAGCCCCGCCGATAACAGAGATAAACAGAACGATTAGACCGGTGACAACAATGGTTGTCTCGATATCTACTTTGAATACCGCGCTAACAAACAGTGCCAAACCATTCAACCAAATACCGGTGTAAACGATGCTGGTTGGCATAGTCGCCCAAGTAAATACCTGCTCGTTTGTAGCACCAAAGCGACGACGAACGCCTTCAATCGGTGTTACTACACGCATTTGGCGGAAACGGTACGAAAAAAATAACCAAGAAAGCAGGAAACCAAATGCGTTGGCCATAAATACAACCATAATTGGGAAGCCATCGGTAAAAGCTTTACCTGCGGCTCCAGTAAAAGTCCACGCACTAAACTGGGTCATGAAGGCTGTTGAACCCACCATCCACCAGAGCATTTTACCGCCGCCTCTAAAGTAGTCACTGGTAGAACTACCCGCGAAACGTTTAAAGATCACGCCTATCGCTATCATAAAGATAAAGTAAACGCCCACGACGAGCATATCGACATTCATTCTGAACTCCTTTTACACTTTATTTTTCTAAGATTAATTTTTTAAAACTCCGTTTCATTATTTGGCAAATACTGTTTTTATAAAGATCATTCCGGCCATTATGTGACCTATGTAACTAATTATGTCTGACGAAGTAGTTTTGTGTTAACGCGATCAAAGAATGTGCAGAAGGGGTGAAAGATAGTTACTGATATAGTTACAGGTAGGTCAAACTAATGGCCATTGGGGCACTTGTACTCGCTTTGTTAGATGAGTGTCCCCTCAGAATCAACGCCACTGAAGGCTTCCAAATCTTGAATAGGCGCAGGCCCACAAAAACGTCAAACGATATGTATTACAACGTTACGGATTAATGAACTTTTGCTGTTGAACACCTCAAACACACTGTGACTTTAGCGACTTATGAGAAGAGAAGACCCTACGAAGAGCAAAATCCAACATTCAAAACATCATCCACGAACTAAAAAAATGAAAAACCGTTTCATTCATCACAAAAACGCACAGTTTTTTGGCAATAGAGACACACTTAAAGCAATAATGAACCAGTGTTTTAATTTTTGATTTAAGTAATTTCATTTTAGAGGTAAGTGTAATGAATATTGACATTGTTGTTGTCGGTGTCTACTTCGTCTTCATGATCGCTGTAGGTGTCATATTCAAGCGTCTAGCAGGTAGCTCCACCAGTGATTACTTTCGCGGGGGCGGCAAAATGCTGTGGTGGATGGTGGGCTCAACAGCCTTCATGACCCAGTTTAGTGCTTGGACATTCACTGGGGCAGCAGGTAAAGCCTTTACCGATGGCTTCCCTATTATGGTCATTTTCATGGCCAACGCATTTGGCTTTTTGCTGTCTTGGCTGTTTTTCTCCTACCGTTTCCGTCAAATGCGTGTTGTGACACCAGTAGAAGGGGTTCGTCGCCGCTTTGGTACGACAAATGAACAGGTATTTACATGGGCAACGATGCCAACCAGCATCGTTTACACCGGTATTTGGCTAAACGGTCTAGCGCTGTTTGTTAGTGCCGTGTTCAATGTCGACATCGAAACGACCATCGTCATCACCGGCCTGATTGTTCTATTTATTTCCGTGATCGGTGGTTCTTGGGGTGTGGTTGCGTCGGACTTTGTTCAAATGGTCGTGATCATGGCGGTGACGGTCGTGTGTGCGGTTGCAGCTCTCATCAAGATTGGAGGTCCAAGTAACTTAATTGAGCAGTTCCCAGCAGACTCTGTTATGGGGCCGAACATGAACTACCCGCTACTGTTCGTCGCTTGGTTCATCTTCATGTTTGTTAAGCAGCTTCAAAACATTAACAATATGCAAGATTCTTACAGGTTCTTGACTGCAAAGGACTCAACCAATGCGCGTAAAGCAGCGCTGCTTGCGTTTGCTCTTATGCTGATTGGTCCTGCTATTTGGTTTATGCCGCCATGGGTAACAGCAGTCCTTTACCCTGATGCAGCACTTGCACACGCTGACGCTCTTGGCGGTAAAGCCGCTGATGCCGTTTATCTCGTGTTCGTTGAGCGAGTTATGCCAGTGGGTATGGTTGGCTTACTTATGTCTGCTGTATTTGCCGCGACCATGTCTTCAATGGACTCAGGTCTAAACCGTAACGCAGGGGTATTTGTTCGTAACTTCTACAGCCCAATCATCAACAAGAATGCATCTGAGAAAAAACTGATGCGTGTAAGCCAAGGCGTCACTATGGTGTTTGGCGCGCTGATTATCGCAGTTGCTTTATTCATCAACTCACTCCGTGGATTGAGCCTATTTGATGCCATGATGTACGTAAGTACATTGCTACAAATGCCTATCCTAGTACCGCTTTTCTTTGGCATGTTCATTAAGAAGACGCCGGATTGGGCAGCTTGGGCTACGCTAGCTGTCGGTATGGTGGTCTCTTACATGGTGAGTTTTGTCATCACACCAGATGTTATCGCAAACCTTCTAGGTATCGAGGGCGGCTTCACTAGTCGTGAGGCATCAGACTTGATGGTAATGAATGGCATCATCGGCCACCTTGTATTCACTGGCGGTTTCTTCTGCCTAACCACTAAGTTCTACAAAGAGCCACAAGGCGAGCGTAAAACGGAACTCAACGAGTTTTGGACTGACGTTGCAACGCCTGTCATCGAGGAAGAAGGACAAGATGCAGTCGATCGCCAACAGCGCAGCATGCTTGGTAAGCTAATCTTGATCTTCGGTGTGCTGGTTACCACTATGGTACTGATACCAAATCCATTCTGGGGTCGCATGGCATTCTTGTTCTGTGGCGGCGTGGTACTGACCGTAGGTGCTTTGCTGCTAAAAAGCGCCAAGGAAACCAAAGTACTTAACCTGCAAACTCAGAGTTAACGTAGTGACAAGGGGCTGGCCACCAGCCCCTATTTTGCGTTTAGCAATCCACTAGTCACCACTACGTTTTAAAAAAGTATTTCGAGATCAAACCCATGAACCAATACATCCACGACGATTTTCTTTTAACCTCAGATTTGGCTCGCCGCTTGTTCCATGACTACGCCAAAGCTATGCCGATTATTGATTATCACAATCACCTAGATGCAAAACAGATATGGGAAAATCATCGTGCGGAGAACATCGCTGAATGCTGGCTGCATAGTGATCACTATTTATGGCGAGCGATGCGCAGCAATGGGATTGAAGAACATTACATAACAGGCGAAGCGTCCGATAAGGAAAAGTTCGAAAAGTGGTGTCAAACGGCTACTTATCTGCTCGGAAACCCGCTTTATCAGTGGTCTCACCTAGAGCTGGAGCGATTCTTCAACTGCTCACACCTATTAAACCCAGACAATTGCGATGCTATCTGGTCGCACTGTGAAGCCGAGCTTGCTACATCAAGACTCACGACCCAAAGTGTGTTGAAGCAGTGCAACGTCACCACCCTTTGCACGACAGACTCGCCGCTCTCCGATCTTGGCTATCACAAACTGATTGCCGAGTCCGATTTTGACGTTGAAGTACTCCCGACTTTCAGAGCAGACGACCTATTTGCCTTTGGCTCGCCAAGTGCTTTTCGCAGTATGATTGATAAACTGAGCACAATCACCGCTCTTCATATTGCCTCCATCAATGACTTCCTCAACGCGATTTCAAAGCGAATCGAAGCATTTCATACCGCAGGCTGCCGATTGTCCGATATTGGGCTCACTCAGGTAAATTTTGTTCCTTGCTCACACAAAGCAGCTCAACAACTGTTTGAGAAGCTGCTATCCGGGCAAGTCCTCAAAGATACCGAAACCACACAGCTTAGCTCTTATCTGTTCAACCAACTGGGTCAACACTATCACAACCGTGGCTGGGCAATGCAGCTCCACATTGGTGTGCTGGTGAATGTCAACGAGCGCAGAAAACAGGAGCTTGGCGGTGGTACTGGGTTTAGCGTGATGAATGATCGCCTCATTGCCGAAAATCTAACCCAGCTTCTCAGTCAATTAGACTTAACCAACCAGCTACCGAAGACAGTGCTCTACAGCATCAATCCGAATCACAATGCGTTACTCAGTTGTATTGCTGGCGCTTTTCAAGACAGTGACTCCGCCGCTGGAAAAATCCAATTTGGCGCGGCATGGTGGTTTAACGACCATAAAGACGGCATGGAAGCGCAGCTGACCACATTAAAGAACTTGGGCGCATTGGGTCGATTCATCGGTATGTTAACCGACTCTCGCAACGTATTTTCCATGAGTCGTCACGAGTATTTCCGCCGTGTACTCTGCAACCAACTCGCATCATGGGTTGAAAATGGCGAGCTTCCAAGTAGTGACGGTCTGCTCAAAGAAACCATCGAAAACATCTGTTATTACAACGCAGAGCGCTACTTTAATTTTCCTCAATCTAAACTCACAGGAGATGCTCAATGATCCAGTTTAGCGAACAACAAATTCAATCCATCAAACAGCACGCCTCTGAGCAAACCATCGCCCAACTTATCGACGACAATCGTGTTGTGCTTAATAGTGACACCTTGGTTCCGCCTGATGGCCGTGCGACTTGGAACCTCTATTACTTTTGCCCTGAACATGGCGTCCGCCTAACGTGGGATCGTGAAAAGCCCCTCTCGCACTGCTGCCCTGTTGACGGCAAAGAGTTCACAGGGGAACCTTATGACGGCGCTTGGTGGCGATGGCTAAATGGCCTGAATGCAAAAGCGTGCTACGATCTAGGCTTGCTGTGGAATCTAACCGGTGAGCAACGTTTCTTCGATAAGGTAAAAGACATCCTACTTCAATCCGCTAAATACTATCCGGATTACGAAGTCCATGGTGGTATCCCTTACAACGGCCCAGGTAAAGCCAATGCGCAAACCCTATGCGAGGCAAACTGTCACTTAGATCTTGCTCGCGGTTATGACTTTGTTCGTGAGCAACTGACGCCAGACGAGCAGTCGTATATCGAACAGCGCCTACTTCGCGAAGGGGCTGAGTTTTTGATGAAGTACCGAACTGATCAGCTCCACAACCATGAGATGAAAATCAACGCCACGATTGGTGTGATTGGGCTTATCTTGGAAGAAAGCCGCTACATCGATTTTGCTCTGAATACTGACTACGGTATCCACTATCAGCTAAACCACGGCTGTTCAGAAGAAGGAATGTGGTTTGAAGGCTCGATTCACTATCATTACTATGCCTTACAGGCGTTGTTGAACTTTGAAAAGATCGCCTACTCGACGCCTCATTCTGTAAGCTCTAACCCTAACTTTCTGAAGATGCTCAAGTTCCCACTTAACTTGGTGCTGAATACCGGTGACTTCCCGCGTCTTAATGACTGTATTGCTGGCCAAGAACGCATTACACATTCACATCTGTTTGAGTTTGCCTACGCGCAGTACCCTTGTGATGAGTTTGCGAGTGTTCTAACCAGCATCTATCAAAATATCTCTAGGGATAACATCGATGCACTACTTTACGGTGTGGATGAACTTCCAGATGGTGCACCACTGCAATGTCAATCTATCCACACAGCTCAGGCGGGCGTGACAATTCATTACGACCAAATCAATGATCATTCACTGCTTCTCAAGCACAGCCCATATGGTGGCGAACACGATCACTACGATCGATTAGGCTTGATCATTGTTCGCAATGGCAAAGAGATCCTGCCCGATCTCGGCACCACCGGATATGGCGCAGAGCTGCATTACGGCTATTACAAGAATACCGCCACGCATAACACCCTCGTTGTGAATCAACAGAACCAATCGCCAATCGACCCTACGTTGCTTCACTTCTCTGACTCACCTATTTGCAAAGTCATAGATACGCTTGCCGATTGGAACCAACCGCCAGCAGAAGTAGATAGTCACACTATCGAGCAGTGGGATAGCAAGGCCTATCAGAACATTATGTTCCGACGTGTCTTGTTCTGTGTTGGAGAAGCGTATGTAGAAGCAAACCTGATTGCCAACCCACATCAGCAACAGTTGGATTTGACCTACCACATTCGTGGTGAGCACACCGACACGGATGGCTTTAACAATTGCTCCAACCCGCTGCCGGGCGCACTGAACCGGATGACAAATACACGTCAGTTAAGTTCGGTTTCAGCACACTCCCATCGCTATGCCATTGAAGGACAAACACCATTTAACCAGAAGATGGTGTTCAGTTCGTCGTGCGATGTCTTGATTGGTGAAGCGCCAGATAACCCAGCAACATCAAACCTTGCATACACCTTGATTCGCTCCAATGCGACCGCATTAAACACCATGGTACTTCACGACCTATCGGAAAATGGAGAGCTTCTACTTGAGGACGTCTCTTGGAGCGACACCGAAATTACATTCAGTATCAACCAAAGTGGCAACAAAACCACAATCACCTACAACTTACATTCTCATTCTTTGCGAACTCGCAGTTGGCAGCCTGAAAGCGACAATTTAGCACTCAGCGAGTAATACTAAGGCCAGCTCTTTAACGAGAGCTGGCTTCATCCTAGAAAACCCGCTAACTATTTGTGACCAATACACAAAATCGCTACTCTGGTTTTTAATACATCTAAGCTGGAGCCATCAATGAAATACCCCAACCCTCTAACCAAAGGCAGTACCTTCGGTATCACCGCATTCTCATCCGGTATTTCACCCAAACACAATGCTCGTTTTGAATGCGTCACCAATCACCTCAAGTCGCAGGGCTTTAACATAGTGGTTGGAGACTGCTTATACGACCAAGGAAAACATGTCAGTGGCTCGGCAAAACAAAGAGCCGAAGAACTGATGTCGATGCTACTTGATGACAGCATTGATGCGATCTACCCACCTTGGGGCGGCGAGATTGCGATGGAGCTACTGCCGCTGATTGATTTTGAAAGACTCAAGCTGGCTCGCCCTAAATGGATTCTGGGATTTTCCGATGTCAGCACAATATCGGCGACCTTTGCTTGCAAACTTGGCTGGGCAACTGGGCATTGTTCAAACCTGATGGATCTCGCGCCCAATGCTATCGATCCTCTCACTTCAAGTACGCTTCAACATTTTGCAACGCCGAGTGGAGGCAATTTCACTCAAGAGGCGCTTGAGCACTATGCGAGTTGTTGGCCTGACTTCGTAAACGCTCCGGAATCTGGCCTTGAGCTAGACACAAAAACATGTTGGAAATGGCTGACAAAGCCTTCCCACGGGGACACTATTCAAGGGCGACTCATTGGCGGGTGCTGGGATACTCTCTCACATCTTTTTGGCACGGAGTACCTCGATCTTAAAGCGATGTCAGAACGCGAGCCTGAGGGTCTTATTCTTTACTTAGAGAATGCAGAAATGCCGCCAACGGAAGTGGCTAGAAGCATTCTAAGCATGGAATATCGCGGCGTCTTTGAATGCATTAACGGCTTACTTATCGGCCGTAGTGCAGCACCAGATGAAACCGATTCGAATCGCCTCAGCTATTACGAGTGTCTAAGACAATACCTCGGCGATCTCCCTATTCCAGTAATGATTGATCTCGATATTGGCCACAAGCCGCCTAACTTAACGCTAATCAATGGGGCACTGGCATCCGTATCGCTTAGCGCCAAGTCAGAGGAACACATTGGCTCAATTACCCAGACTTTAGCACCATAAAATAGCAAAAGAGCCTCACAAAGAGGCTCTAAACACGTTTAAGCGCTGTATTCTGGATAATCGATATACCCTTTCTCATCACCGCCATACAAGCTCAGCCTTGCATCGGCATCAAACTCAGCCAGTGGCCAGTTGTTTTTGAAACGCGCCACAAGATCTGGATTGGTCACATACGGTGTGCCAAATGCCACAAGGTCGGCGTAGTTCTTTTCAAGCAGAACCGTAGCACTCTCTTTCGTCAACTTGCCTGCAATCATAATTGGGTTCGGGTAAATGTCGCGCACCTCTTTACGGAAAGACTCTGGCGCTTCAACATAACGCGAGATATTTTCAGAGAAATGCACATAAGCAAGATTCATTGGAGCCAGCGCAACAAGTGCCTTTTTCACCACTTCGACAATCTCTGGATCTTCTTCGGCAAAGCCTTCCATGACGTGTGGCGAAACACGAATCGCGACTTTATCACCACCGATTTCATTCACCACCGTTTGCATCACTTCAACGAGTAAACGGATACGGTTTTCTTGAGAACCACCATATTGGTCAGTACGTTGGTTGCTAGAAAGTCGCATAAACTGATCAAGCAAGTAACCGTGCGCTGCATGGATTTCAATACCGTCGAAGCCCGCTTCAATCGCGTTTTTCGCGGCTTGCACATAATCGGCAATAGTTTGCTGAATATCTTGCTCAGTCATTGCACGAGGTTCGCCAGTTTCAATCATACCGAAGCCACCTTCTGGTAGCGGACCGAATACTTGGTCAGCTTCTTTAATCGCCGACGCAGACAAAACCTGTTCACCCGTGATGGATTCATGGCTACGACGACCTACGTGCCAAAGCTGAATGAATACTTTGCTGCCTTGGTCGTGGATCGCTTTCGTGACTTTTTTCCAACCATCGATGTGCGCTTGGGTATAGATACCCGGGGTCATCGAGTAACCACGACCAATGGCCGAGATCGGCGCACCTTCAGTGATGATAAGACCTGCATTCGCGCGCTGTGCGTAGTAAGTCGCCATCATGTCATTCGGCACATCACCCGGTTGAGTGGTGCGAGAACGGGTCATCGGTGCCATCGCGATGCGATTGCTTAGCTCAAGTTGGCCGTAGTTGAAATCAGAAAAGATCATGTCGTATGCCCTCAATATCGTAATGGGGACATTTTAACGGCGAGTGACCTCTAGATTGAGAGCAATAATCGCAAATGGCTTTTGTCAAAAATGCAAAAGCCACCAGAAAAAAGAAGGGAATAAAAACTACAGCGATAGTCTAGGCTGGATAAACTCAATAAACGCCGTAATGCGGCGCGCGACCGACGATGAGCGGTAGTAGACGGCGTTGACTTGCTCGCGCCCCGTCGTAGTGAGTTTTTCTGACTCAAAAAGTGGCACCAAGCGCCCTTCTTCAATATCTTGTTTGACCATAAAGCCCGACATACACGCAATTCCATTACCTGCTAAAGCAAGTTGGCGCACCGTCTCACCGTTACTCGATACCATACTTGGCTGAATCGTAGGGTTGCCCGGTAATGGCCATTGATTAAGTACCTTTGCACCGACAAAGCCGATTAAACTGTGAGTGCTCAGATCAGCAGTCGATTTAGGGTAGCCACGCTGTGCAAGGTAATCGGGTGACGCGACGAGATACAACAGGCTCTTTCCTAGCGGTTTAGCATGCAACGTTGAGTCAGTTAATTTACCAATACGAATCGCAACATCGGTGCGCTTCTCAAGCAAATCAACAAACCCTTCGTTGGAGGTGAGCTCAAGCTCAATATCTGGATAGTCTTTATTAAACTCAGCGATAAGTGGCACCAGTTGATGCAGTACAAATGGACTTGCAGCATCCACTCTCAATCGCCCTTTTGGCAGCTCACCTCTAGCCACAATCTCCTCTTCGGTCTGCTGAAGAATACGCAGTCCTTCACGGACACCCTCGACAAACTGACGACCTTCGTCGGTGAGTTCAATACGGCGAGTGGTACGGTTTAAAAGCGTCACCCCAAGTTGGGTCTCAAGCTTACTCACACTGCGAGACACCTTCGCAACTTGAATGTCGAGCACCTCTGCCGCAGCAGAAAAACCACCACTATCGACAACAGAGAGTAATATTTCCAGATCATCAGAACGAGTAAGCATGTTTATTTCATAAATTGCAAAAGTGATGCCTTAGAGTATATCAATTCGGCAATGATCGGCGAGAAAGATCACGGGCTAAAATCAACGCCAGTCCGAGAATTTGCAGAAACACTGCGATGTTTTTGTAATACGCCATGTCTTCTTCGACGCTTGCTAACGTTTCTGAGAGCTCCAAATTGTCTAGATAGAGCCCATCAATCAAATCCCTTTGCGTATCTTGCGCGCTATTAATCACAGCCATCAATTCAGGCAGGTGCTTACGATGAATCGGCGGAACTTGAGCGGTCACCCATTGAGATAGGTGCCCTCTCAACATATCCGAAATATCAGTATCAATATCATCACCATCAAGGTGCAGAAGCAATGCTTCGCGCTTTCTTTCCAGAGTTTCTACTTGGTTCCACGCGAGCTGCATCGAATATAGATTTGCCTCTTTACGCTCCTGTATTAAAGCAATATCGCTCGACATTTTGTCCAGCACTTGGCTTGAAAGCACAATCGCCATCACATTAAGGATAAGACCAATGGAGACCATCACCCAAGCTGGCGGCAGTAATGTTCGTGTCATCCTTATCTCCCTCCGTTTTTATTCAGTGTAGGCAACAATCGTGATTCGTCACACAACTGGCATAAAATCAATCAGGTACCTAACCTTATAACAGCGTAACCGCGATTTCACCGAGTGAGACCAACCGAGTGGCCATGTATCAAGTGTCTATGCATCAATTAAAAATGTACCAACTGACCCTATATCAACTACTGTTCATCATTGTTGCTTCTACCCCTTTCGCAGCTAGCGCAAGCTGGTTCAACGAGCACAATATTGATAAGTTTGACCGCATCGAAACCCACAGGGTGTGGGGGTTTGGTGATCTGGTTGAAGATAAATTTACCACTTACGGTATTCGCTGCGATGATCGTTCGAAGTTGCTCATCACCTTCGGCCTTGCTCAAGACTTGGATGAAGAAAACGCCAAAGTAGATTTGGTATTTAAAGTCGACAATAACAAACCGCTGGCTTTTGAAGGGCAACTGTTCTCAAACAGCAAAGAGTCTGGATTTGTGAGAGCCGACAAGCAAAACTTGGCGCTAATCAATCGACTGATATTACAAAGTAAGGAAGGCCGCACGGTGGATATCCGAGCCGCCAACAAAGACCAAAGTCAGTTTATTGAATACTCGGTATCGCTCACTGGGTTTACCCGATTTAGCCAAGCCACCAGAGATGCCTGTGGGGTTGGAACGATCAAGCTCGCCGTCACTCCAAATGACAAGGCTGAGCTTATTCGGCTCAAACAGCAACTTAAAGATATAGAAAAGAAAATTGCCGAGATTGAGGCTAAGTACTCGACTGGTTTTTAGCTTCTTATCATCCAGAAATGGACAGTAAGCATCGCTGCATTACCAAAGCTTATCAAAAGGAAGGTACACAAGGTTTGAGACAATAAGCCCCGCCATCGCAAAAATAGTGAATTGCATTCCCTTTAGCCAGCCTTTGAATCGTTTATTAAGTTAAGTCTATTGAGTGTAGACAAGAATCTCGGTATCTCCACAGACAACACCCTCCTCCTGAAACAAGACTCAAATAAAAAAACGCCGCGAAACTCAGGAGCAGCGGCGTTAAAGACAGGGGATTTAGTTATTTAAATGGAATAGTAACTTCGTTCGCTAGGCTGTATTTTGCAGATCTAATGGCGCCAATAAAGCATCCGATTCGACAAGCCATTGCCCAACGATGCGGTTGAACTCCTCAGGCTGTTCGGCCATCACCCAGTGATGAGTGGACAATCCCACCACTTTGTTGCCTTCAATGTCAGCCATTTTTCTCTGCCATGGACTTGAGTGAAACATACCTACTTTGTCTTTTCCGTAGATAAACAAGAAAGGTACCTGAATATCAAGCGGCTTCGTTCCCAGTTCGCGCTTCATGAACACACTACTCCAGCGCCAATGATAGGGATAATTCATACCAGAATGGATACGAGAGATTTCGCCAGGAGCGCCGAAAATTGTCGCCATTTTTCGCGTCATCCAATCGCCAACTTTTCCTCCTAGATTCCATGCCAGCATCAACCATAGCTGGTAACCCAGTAAAATTGCTTTAGCTTTCGCCGAGAGCACTAAGTCTTTTGAGCTCGCATCACCGATATCCACGCCAACAATACGATTCACCTTTTCAGGATGGCGCATCGCATATTGGTAGCCAA
Organism: Vibrio wakamikoensis; assembly: GCF_050337275.1. Lineage (NCBI taxonomy): Bacteria > Pseudomonadati > Pseudomonadota > Gammaproteobacteria > Vibrionales > Vibrionaceae > Vibrio > Vibrio wakamikoensis. The sequence continues at coordinate 145,808 of NZ_JAKJST010000018.1, forward strand.
ACACGCAGCCCCAGTCATGAAGCAACAAGGTCACCGGCTTGCCCTTTGAAATGGACTCTATGATGGTATCGAACAGAGTCAACATAGAGTCTAAGTCATGATATTGGCGTGGCTGCCCAAGCTCATAACCCGGCAGCGAAAATCTAACACAGCGATAGCGCGACTTAAGCTGCTCAACTTGGCTATCCCACAAACGATAGGTATCCGGCCAGCCATGAATCATCACTATGGTGTGCTCGCCATCGCCTTCAATATGAACATCAATGTCTTCAATAACCCGTCGTTGTTCCATTGTTACCTCCCACCTTACGTTAGGGTCAGTTATTGATTCCGTCTATAGTACAGCGACTTAATGAGACAGCATGGCTTTCTTCAGCGACTTATCCGTCGGTTTAGCACCTAGCCAAACCGCGAGCAGTGCTTGGCGAAACGCATCATCTTCGACCAATACGCGCAGCTCACCATTTTTATAACTATAAATGCCTTCACCGGGAACGCTCATTAAGGTGAACTGATCACCCTCCGTCACTTCATCAGCAAAGGTCAACTCAACAAACTTAGCAATACTGGCATCAATTGGCGCCGTGTTGCCGCCCGTCGCACTATCAAAACCTTCGTTGAGCGCATCGGCCAATTTTTCTTTGGTGATCATGCTAGAAGTAATGTTAAGACGGATTGCGGATGCCTGTTCGCCACCAATCAATGGCGCGGCCTCGGTCGCAGGTAAAGCGGTAAACAGTGAGCCAACATACAAGTCCATAAAGAACTTGCTGCGCACACCGGCACCATTCAAGGTGAGTTCTTGCTGCTGTGTGGTCAAGGTATCGGGCACGTCGATACCACTGATCGTTTTTGCTTGTGCAGTAACAGAGACAGCAGCGAGTAACGTCATTAGTAACGGTAATTTCATGGTTTCTCCTTATGACCCCTAAATTTAGGGGTCATGTATTGTCAATGAATGCTCAAACGTTAGAAGGCGTAGTTGTATTCAAGCCATACTTTGTCCGGAGCATCACTGTCAGAGAAGTTATGGTAGTTAAGACGTAGGTTTTGACGGTTGGTGATCTGGTAACCGAGCGTCAACTCGATTTGCTGAGGGCTCAGCTCTAAACCGCCCTCAGCGACAGGTTTATCCCAGCTCTTTCCGCCAAACTCATCGGTGTAAGTCCAAGCACCCAACACCCACCAAGAGTCATTGAACTTGTAACGGCCATAGACCTTAACCGAATAGATAGTCGACGCCCAATCAATACCGCTACTGCTAAGATTGTTGGCGGCGGCCATTGCGGGGTCATAGCTTGCGAGTTTACTGGTGTTGTCCTCCATAATGACGCCACCCGCCATCAATACCGGCCAGATAAACGCATTATCACCAATCGGTAGCGTCGCGACTGCGCCAGCTTGAATTACTGCGGTCTGACCGTAAAAAGGATGGTCTTTAACCACCGCATCCACCATATGTCCAAGGCCGTTAGTGGTATTCACCGAGCCATAGCGGAAACGATAGTTGCGGTTGGTGGTCTTATCGTTCATTTGAGGCACGACCATCCCACCCATGACTTTAGTGCCTGAGAATTTTGGATCGCCGCCCTTTTCATCAAACACATCGTTGAACTCTAGGATGAAACCGGATTTACGGTCTGAGTCGGGCTCAGACAGCATGTACATCGCTTTTAGGTTCATCCCTTCGTTACCGTAGCCTACGCCTAACGCGGTATAGGCTTCAGTTGGGCTCGACATGTCAATTTGTTGCTCAGCTTCCTCGTTAGCAAGAGCAGCACCAGAACAAACAAGGGCGATTGAGGTCATTGGAATTAGGTAAGATTTCATAATTTGGCTCCACTACAATAATGAGACATATAACTGTTTTTATTACAAATTTATTAGTATTAAGAGAGAACTGACGCCATGCGCTGTTCGCGCGTTTTTCTAAAGAACAACCAGGCATAGATGCCGTTTGCCACAAAGCTCGCCAATCCCGCTAATAACATGAGCTCATCGTTGCGCGGCAGCACCACCACGTTGCTTTCGTACATAAATGGACAACTGAAGTAATACATAAAGGAACCCGCCAGCGTGAAGGCGCGCGCCTGCAGCCAAGTACCTTTCTTGATAAACAGTGATGGCAGAGTTGCCGCCACCAGAACCATGGCCTGCGCTGTGGCACTGCCAGGGAAGTTGAGGTAAACAAACACAATGTTCCAGATGTCGTAAGCGATGATCCAGAACGTGGTCATTGCAGGCCACACCATGTCTCTTTGTTTCGATTTGTCTGCTTGGATCTGTGCCCAGCCCGCCAAAGTGATAATGGAGAGCAAGCCACCGGTCGCATTAAGAATGTTGGCCATGTTGCCCATGGTGAAGTCTTGCAGCACCGCTTCTGAAATATTCAGCGCCAAGAACGCAGCAGCGCCAAAACGTGCCCACTTTTTATCGCCAATAGGGGTAAATCGGATAAGGGTAAACAGCGCAGCGGCACCGACTACCGAGTAAAGCTTGACCCACTTGAACCAGTACGTGACACCGTAGCTGCTGAACAGTGGAATAAGAGCAATCGGTAGCACGAACCAAAGTAGGTAGTTCGCCCATTTCACATGACGGCAAAGCTCATTGAGTGCAATCAAGCCAACTAGGACAAACAACACATGCAGATAAGCACGGGTTTGATACAGTTTATGGAAGTTGCAATGACTGCCATCCTTGGTAAAGCGCATCTGATCGCGATCGGTATACGCAAAAGTCGCGTTATCAAAGTCAGTGATATCATCGCCAGCATTGCTACGGATCACAACTTGACCCTCTTCGATGTACCAGTTTTGAACTTCAGTCTTGTTAAAACCACCAGACTGTCTAAGCACTTTGACTTTACCGTCCGCCAGGAAATCAAGGCGATAAAACAGACTGCCCTCGCCAGGGTCGCCATCAAACGTCCCTTGCCAAGTTTCACCAATAAGTTGTTGTTCGTTATAGCCTTGATCGGCAGCTGCAAGCGGAGACATAAACGCCGCGCACAGTGTTACCAACAACGCCAAAATCTGTGCTGTTAATCTTTTCATACCATCACCTGTGTCAGGTTTTGAAGTGGTGGCCTAATGACGTCGTCATCAACTAGGCCACCGGGGGAGAGCCTTTAAGCTATTTGCCTATTTGGCTAGCGCTACTTTGTCGGGTGCTTCGTCATACTCATTGACGCAGTCCGTTTTCAGCGGAGGCTGGTTGTCGCCATACGGTGGTTCTTTCTGCTCGCGCTGCTTTTTGAAGTACCAGATGACAAATGGAATGTGCATCGCAAGGTTGATAGCGCCCCACCAATAGAGCACGCTCTCGTTACGCCATGCGCTGGAGTCCATGACCGGGGTGAACACATCGTGGATAGCACGCACGAAAATGTGGAACGCTAGCGTGTAAACACGTGCAATGATGTAGAGCTCTGGACGTTTTTTGATGACCGGGTAGAGCTCGGCAGCAATCAAAATACAGAACGAACTCGCGAAGAAGCCGGTGTTTTCGCCATACACAAACGCTAGGTTCCATGTGGTGTATAGGAAGTTCCAAGCCGCCGTGGAATAGAACAGCAAGTCATTCGGCTTGTCTTTAGAAATAAGCCAGTACTGACGCACGCCGTTCTTGTAGCGCGGGAACGGAATGGTGATACATAAGATCACGCCACAAATGAAGTTGAAGTAGTTGCCCGTAACTAGATCTTTGAGTGTCGCTTCGGCAATGTTCAGAAATAACACACCGTACAACACTTTCAGTACCCAGTCGCCGCGGAAGAAACGCAATATCGCGTTCGGGTTTTCTCGGTAGTACCAAGCTAGTCGAGCAAGACCGACGACCAAAGCTGTCGGAATCAGTACGCTCACGGTTTTCGCCCAGCGGAACCAGCCATCCAACTGATCAGCCCACAACGGCGCGGTAAATAAAGTTGCGATCCAAATAAAGGCGGTCAACCGGGGAGTCCGGCGCATGCCCTCGATGAGTAGTAACAAAAACACTATGTAAGAAGACATAGATGCCACGTATTGCCAGGTTGGTATGTCCATGATACCTCCACGTTAAATTATTGGTTTTAATCAAAATTCAGCTAACACACACGAAATGTTCTTTTTATTTTTCAAAATCTTATAATAGAGCAAATACTCTATGTTTGAGTAATTACTCTAATTTTATTTTACTCAACGTGTTGGGATCCTTTTCACGTTTTCAAAATTGGAAGATAAGATTGGTGGCGATTTTTTAAACTAATCACACATTTTAGGTATGGTTTTTAGAATCCTATGAGGGCGATCACAGAATGTGCGAGGTGGGTACTTTGGGAGCATAAGATCCAAAAAACGAGCACTAAGCTCGCTTTAAAAATCAAAGTCCAATTTCTATTGCAGCTGCTCTACATACTGCTGAGCAACCATAATCTTCATTGATTAAACTATGTGTATTGGCTAATGATATCCTGCAAATCTTCTACTGAGTAAGCAACATGGTCAGGCTTGGTATCCCATAGTTTTGGTTCACTGCGGCTGTATGCCGCTGCCACAGAAATAACCCTAGCGCCATCACCAATAGCTTCTTGTATGTTGCGAGCAAACTTTGTATCCGCCTCATGGTCACCAATATACAAACAAATGGGTTATCCAAGTGACCCAAGATTGACTCGATGCATTTAATACCGCCAAATTGATGAGGCTTTTGTTTGTCATTTGATACATCGTCGTATCCGACAATCGCCTTAAATGGTGCATCAATACCATTATTAATCAGCATGCGACGAATATTGTTCTGTGAGTTCTGAGAGCAAATACCATGCGGCCGCGCTGAAAACGCTTCGACGATATTTTTAATACCTTTAAACAGAGTCACTTCTGTTTCGTTTTTTTCCTGATGCTCTGCCCACATACTGCCGGCTAAGATCATTTCGTCGTGAGTCAGCCCATAGTAATCGACATACAACTCCTGCCAATTTTTTGCTCCATGATTGGCTTCATGGTAAGCCTCTTCATCACGTAGGTATTTTGGCAAACCGACCAAGTAGAGATCGATGGCTGTTGGATAAAGCAAGACTAGGAAAAAACTGCAAACGATAAATCTGGACATGAGAACCTCATAAATTGGTTCTCAGAATACTAATGACTCGACAGACCACTAGCGAGTGAGAAATAGGACAACAGTAATGTCCGCTGACGACATAGCATCTCCCTCATGCGATTTGGCATTCCTGATATTTATGCAAAACCTTGTATAATTTGAGTTAAATTCGGAATCGATAAAAACTAATAAAGATGATGCTCTATTTCTGTAATAGAACATAGTGTGCGCAATTTTTATATGTGACCAATATTCAACTCGAACGGTAATACAATGAATGTATCACCATACGTTGTACTTGTTTAGTGCCGAAGCCGCGCAAATCCACAATGATGGTTACTTTGCTGGCAATGACTCTGATGATCCAGATAAGAATGGCTTGAAGGCAGCGGCTCAGGAATTTGAAGCAACTTATAAGTTTGATCTTGGTGAAGATTGGTATTGGGCGCCGGGTTTGGTGATGGTAACGGCTCCGAACTGGACGGAATACCGACCTTACTTAAAGCTTGGTACCACATTTGACAATGGCGTGTCTCTAACGGGTAGTTACCGCTACAACTGGTCAAACGATACGAATGGCAAAAACTACCTTGATGGTTCTGGCACCACTCGTGGAGCCTCTAACCAGTTTGATCTTTGGATCTCGAAAAACTTTGGAGATGTAGGTCTGATGTACAACCCTCGTTACCGTTATCAAGATGGCGTGGATCAAGGCACTGGTCGAGATGATTACTGGGAGCACACGATCATGGTTAACTACAAGTTGAATGAAACTTGGATGCCATACATAGAGCTTGTTTCTGTAGATGAAACCTATGTGGATGAACAAGGTAACCGTGAGAACGATTACGCAGTGCGCTTAGGTTTTGTGATGAACCTGTAGTAACGAAAGAAATCAGAAAAAGCGGTCATTGACCGCTTTTTCTGATCAAAATAAGAGCAGAGGTGAACTAAAAACCGAGCAGCACTTTGCCGATTTTATCAACAATATTAAGGATATGGATTTGCGACTCTCGACTATAGAGAGATATACCATCCACTTGCTCTTCCAATGGGACATTCAGGTGGCTAGATTGCGCTAAAGTAGAACCTTTCCGACTTATCCCCATCACCTTCAAACCTTTTCTTTTGGCGTTGTGCGCCATTTCTACGACGGCTTGTGTTTCCCCGGATTTACTGATTAACAACACCGTCCCGAGTTCAGCTCTCGTTAACTGGTGAATATCAGTGATCACCAAGTGAGGAACATTAGCCAGAGAGAGGAAGCGCGACAAATAGTTCACACTCACAATCGATGCGCCGCGAGAGTATAGATACACTACGGGAGAGCCACTCAGTGTCTTTGCCACTTGTGAAATGACACTTTGCTCGCACTTTTCACCCTCTAGGTTCTGTGCCTGTTCTTTTAACTCATTTGCCAACTTATATCGCAATTCTGTGTAGCTGGCATATCCCATTTTTTTACAAACTCGATTGACCGAAGTTGTCGTAGTAAGTGCCTTGTTGGCTATGGTCTTTGCCGAGATCTCATGTAACTGACTGGCGTGCCCAATCAGATACTCGTAAATAACGCGCTCTATGCCTCGAAAAGTATTCATCGCTTTTGACTATTATTGAGGAAACTGTCGGTATTACGCTTGAAAATGGCCGCGTTGTCTTTGCGTCGGATCACAGATGTATCGTGATACGTGAGTTGTATGAGGAAACAATATCTGATCCGAATCGAGGCTCATATACTGTCCACAGTAAGAAATAACAAGGTAGATACCCATGAGTAAAAAGAAGCTGGTTGCAGTAACTGCCTGCCCTACAGGCATTGCACATACCTTTATGGCAGCTAAAAAAATCAAAAGCTGGGCTGACAAGCATGGCTACGAAGTCAAAGTAGAAACCCAAGGCAGCGATGGTGTGAAAAACCGTCTAACTGCTCATGATATCGCAACCGCTGACGGCGTCGTGCTAGCCGTTGACGTACCGATCATGGACATGGAACGTTTTGACAATGCCAATCCTTTAAAAGTAAGAACTCAAGAGCTAATCAAACATGTAGATGCTTTGTTGCCATCGGTTTTTCAACGTGGCAAAGAAAAGTCGGCGACATTGAGTGAATTACCACTCGAAGAAAAACGCTCGGCGTATCAAGTTGCGATCGGCCATATCATGACGGGCATCAGTTACATGCTCCCAGTGGTGGTTTTAGGCGGCCTTTTAATGGCGGTAGCGAAGATCACAGGTGAGTTCATTGATATCTCTGACACACCGATTCAAACCCTAGATAAGTTGGGCTTCATGACCATAAAGTTCATGTACCCAATCTTTGCAGCATACCTTGCCTATTCTATCGCTGGTAAACCCGCTTTGATTCCGGCCTTTATTGGCGGTGTAATGAGCGATGAAGTATACAAACGCTTTTTCGACCTAGAGGGTTGGGCGCCTTCTGGTTTCTTCGGAGCCATCGCGATAGGTTTTCTTGTCGGTTACCTTGTCCGTTTTTTAAACGATACTATCAAGGTGAAACCAGATTTCACGACATTGAAAACCATGCTTGTCGTACCCGCGATTACTGGAGTGGTGATGGTGCTAACGATGGAGTATCTAATTAATCCATTCTTTGGCGCTTTGAACATAGCAATGATCAACCTGTTTACCGAAGCGGGTGATGCTGGTCGTGGTATTTACTCGATGGTAATTGCTGCTGGTACTGCATTTGACTTAGGTGGGCCTATTAATAAAGCTGCAGGTTCAGTGGCACTGGGTCTTAATGGCATGGGTGAAGGGTTTGACTTGCTCGCTCGTGAATTAGGCATCGTTATCCCGCCTATCGGTGTTGGCCTGGCAGCTTTGCTCGATGGCAAATTCCGCCCACGCGTGTTCTCTTCTGAAGAGCAGACTGTCGGTAAAACCTCTTTAATGCTGGGCTTAATTGGCATTTCAGAGGGGGCAATTCCATTCATCCTTAAGAATCCGAAGATGATTCCTATCATGATCTTGGGTTCGATTATCGGAACGCAACTAGGTGTATTGCTTAACGTATTCCAAAGCTTGCCATTACCAGCTGTATGGGGATGGTTCCTATCGTCCGACCCTGTGAGCTATACCATTTCCGTTCTTGCAGGTTCGATGTTTATTGCTGTTGCTCTACTGCTTTGCACTAAACCTGAGCCTACTCAAGCTTAACCATTTTCAACGGAGGAAGATGCGTCTTCCTCCAATAAAATTCAGACCAAGATTTAGAGACAACGCCAATGGCTAAAGTACACGTAATTCCTCACACTCACTGGGACCGTGAGTGGTATTTCACCCAACAGGATAGTGATGTACTCGCGACTTACAATTTTACAAAAGTGATTGAAACGCTCGAAAACACCGAGACTTACACCTGTTACCACTTAGATGGCCAGTCCTCTATTGTGGAAGACTATCTTAAAGTCCTACCTTACATGCAGGAGCGCATGGCTAAATTGGTTTCAGGGAAAAAACTATTTATTGGACCTTGGTACACACAAACAGATACCTACAACGTCGCCGTAGAGTCGATCATCCGTAACTTGAAATACGGTATGCATATCGCTGAGGGGCTTGGCCACTGTATGAAGGTGGGGTATTTACCAGATACCTTCGGTCATAACGCGCAAATGCCAACCATTTTTAAAGGCATGGGTATAGATAACATTATCTTCTGGCGCGGCATTGATTATGACCAGCAAGTTGAAAAATCACACTTCTTCTGGCGTTCTATGGGGGGAGATGAGATCTACGCTTACAACCTAGTTCACGGTTATGGCGCAGCAAAGAATATCAACGCAACACCTGATCATCTAGATAAGAAAATCTTCCCGATGGTAGAGAAGATCAAATCACTCTCAGGTTTAGATGAAGTGTTGATTCCATCGGGTGGTGACCAAGTTAATATCGACCCTGAGTTACCGAAAACCTTACAAGCCGCGACTGAGCGATCAGGTAAAGATGTCTACGTGATTTCGTCAATGGAAGCATTTGTTGATGTATTACGTGAGAATGGTCACACGTTTGAGACATACCAAGGTGAGTTCAAATTGCCACGTTACACACGCATTCATAAAACCATTGGTTCAGTGCGTTATGACATCAAAAAACTCAACTTTGAAATAGAACAGTTCTTATTGAAGAAACTTGAAGTAGTGGTTGCTATCGCTAAGGCGCAAGGTATTACTGTACACACTGAGTTAATCGATATTGCTTGGAAAAAAATCCTTGAGTGTCATGCCCATGACAGCATGGGTGGATGTAATAGCGATGCCACAAACGCCGATATCATGCATCGCCTCAAACAAGCGGAAGAGATTTGTCACGGCCTTTACAACCTTGTTATTAAAGAGATTGCCAGCGCATGTAACGACGATGAGTTGATGCTATTCAACGGTCAAATGACACCTTATAACGGGATGGTTAAGGCGGTTGTATTTAGTGCGAGTGAGAATATTGCGGTTCTGGAATCGGGTCTACCCCTGCCTATTGAAGTTCTTAATAAAGAAACGTTAAGTGGCGGTAAGATCATTGAAGTAACGAAAGACGGCGAGAAAGAGGTCGACGTACCACCATACTACCGATTTGAGCTGAATGTGCTTGTTTCAGAATTACCTGCAATGGGTTATCGCGTATTTGAAGTTCAAGCGTGTAAGCAAGCTAATATGGAGCAAGTGAACAGCGAGCAGACGGTAATTGAAAACCAAGCGTTACGAGTTTCTCTAGAGCAAGGTCAACTGCACTTAGAAGACAAACTCAATGGTCGCGTTATCGAACAATTGCTGACGTTTGAAGAGCAAGCCGACGATGGCGACTCCTACGACTTCTCACCACTGGAAGGTGATACACCAAACTACAGCACTTCGCTTGAGTGGTTGTCATGTACCGTTGGTGAAACGCAACAAAGCTTATCTGTTCGAGCAACATTAGTGGTGCCACAAGATCTGACGGCACGCCAAAGTGGTCAGCAAAATAGACAAGCGGTATTCGACATCACGATGAGTCTGGTTAGTGGTGAGTCCCAGCTTCTGTTTGATATCAACACCTTGAACAACACTTGCGACCACCGTGTTCGCGTTTTGATTAACTCAGATCTTCAGACTGATACTTCAATTAGTACTCAACCTTTCGCACTGATGGAGCGTCCTGTTGCCCCTGACCTAGCGCAATGGCGCGAAAAGTACCGAGAGTGTCCTGTCGATATTGAAACCACAGATGGTTCTGTCGCGATTGCGGAATCGGAGCGATCTCTGATTTTAACGGGTCGTGGCCTTAAAGAGTTTCAGATATTGAAAGGCTCAGAGAGCGATAAGATCGCACTGACTTTGTTTAAGTCGACCGGACGACTTGGTAAGGATGACTTGTTATGGCGTCCAGGGCGTGCATCTGGCATCAACAACACAGTGGTATATACACCCGATGCTCAACTGCAAAAAGCGATGAGCTTTAGCTTTGCTCTGGCTCTGTGTGATAACGCACAGCACAAGACCATTCGTCAGTTAGAGCGCCGGTATTTAGACCAACCTTTTGGGTACCAAAAACAATCGCTGAACAGCTTTGAAAATCGTCTTGAACGCTTCCAAGTTCGCTTTGAGCCGAGACAGCATTCATCTTCATTCAGTCTGTTCTCATTACCGCAAGCGCTGGAACTATCTAGCTTAGGACACGCCTTCTACCGCGATAATGCGATCATTCTACGCGTGTTCAACCCAACTGGGAGCCCAATCGAGCTTGACCTTGATTCGCTAAAGCACTTTGCTGACGTTGAATTGGTGAACTATCGAGAGCAGCCACTCGATGGCGCTTACATTGTGCGCCCTAACAACAGCTTAGATGTGCGTTTAACGCTTGGTCACAAAGAGAAGTAGGAGAGAGTCATGATTGCTAATGCGATTTATAACAAAGTTGCCAAGCTATATGGCAACGCCGACGCGACAGAAATTACCGATGATATTCTTGCTCTAATGAAAAAGTGGCAAGACAAAGCACCGCAATATCAGAATTGGGTTGATCAACGTACCTCTTACTTGATCACTTATGGCGACAGTTTTTCTAATCAAGGAGAACCGACGCTAACGACGATGAAGACATTCGCTGATCGCCACTTGAAGGCGGCATTGAGCAACATTCATATTTTGCCAATGTTTCCTTATACCTCGGATGATGGTTTTAGTGTGGTCGACTACCGTCAAGTGGATTCTAATCTCGGTAATTGGGAGCAATTGAATGCACTATCTGAGAACTTTGACCTGATGTACGACTGTGTCATCAACCATATCTCGAAGAGCAGTGATTGGTTCCAAGGTTACCTAGCAGGTGATGCGAAATATCAAGACTACTTTGTAGAGTCGGATCCGAGCCTTGACTATTCAAGTGTAACGCGCCCCCGTGCGTTGCCGCTCCACACTCGGTTTAGCAAGGCATCGGGTGAGGCTGTACATGTATGGACGACTTTCTCGGACGATCAAATCGACATTAACTTTCACAGTCCGAAAGTGCTTTTGGAAAGCATCGATATCTTGTTGATGTACGCGGCAAATGGTGGACGTTCGATTCGCCTTGATGCGATTGGTTTTATCTGGAAAAAGCTCGGAACTACATGTATCCACTTAGAAGAAGCACATGAAATCATCAAGCTGTGGCGAATCATTTTGGATGAAGTGATGCCAGGGACGCTGTTGATCACTGAGACCAATGTGCCGCACAAAGAGAACGTATCTTACTTTGGGAGCGGCGATGAAGCGTATATGGTTTATCAGTTCCCACTACCGCCATTAACGCTGCACGCCTTGATGAGCGAAAATAGCGAGACATTGACGCAATGGGCGACTTCGCTGACAAATGAAGCAATGGCGCAACTCGCTCAAGGTGATAAAACTACCTACTTTAACTTCCTTGCCAGTCACGATGGGATCGGGGTTCGTCCAACAGAAGGCATCCTGACGGACGAAGACCGCCAAATGATGTGCGCGCAAGTCGAACGCAAAAGCGGTCGAGTGAACTACAAAAATAACGGTGATGGTACCCAATCACCTTATGAGCTGAATATTAACTACCTCAGCGCGATTACAGAGCCGACCGATAGCATTGACGACAAAGCGAAGAAATTCATCGCAGCTCAATCTATCTTGCTGTCATTCATAGGTGTTCCAGCGATTTATTACCACAGCTTGTTGGGTAGCGAAAATGACGTACAAGGTATGCTCGATTCAGGGATTAACCGACGCATCAACCGTGAAAAATTGGATTTAGCGAAGCTAGAAAGTGAGCTGGCAGACGAAGACTCACTGCGTTCAAAAGTATTCAACCCAATGACGCGCTTATTGAGCCTTCGTCAGCAGTACGTCGCGTTCTCACCACAGGCTTCTCAACAAGTCCTGAATTTGGGTGATGGTATCTTTGCATTGCAGCGTGGCGATGGTGAAGAAGCCATTCGATTTGCGGTTAACCTGACATCACAAGCTCAAGCTGTAGTGTTAGCGGATTCCGGCTTTGACCTCATTAGTGAACAGTTTATGCCAACAGAATTTGAGTTGGCACCATACCAATTTGTTTGGCTGACACAGCAAAAATAAGGAGCACATCATGAAACTTGCCCAACTTACAACTCCTGAGCTGATCATGCTTGATGCTGTGTTTGGAGATCGCTTCGACGCCATCAATGCACTGACGGACAAGCTTGAACAAACAGGCAAACTTACTAACAAAGCACAATTTCTTGAGGCAGTATTAAAGCGCGAAGAAGAGGGACCGACTGCCCTTGGCGAATACTTAGCCGTGCCTCATGGTAAATCAGAGGCAGTGAAAGAGCCTGTCTTCGCATGTGCATTTGTGAAAGATGAGCTGATGTGGAAAGGCCTAGATGGCGATGAGCCAGTCAACATGATTTTCTTGTTAGCGATACCGCCAGCAGAGGCAGGTTCGACACACATGGAGGTTCTGACTACGTTGACGTCATCGCTGGTTGATGACGATTTCCGTGACCAGTTACTCGCTGCGCGAAATACTGAAGAGATCATGGCGTTATTTGAAAAAGGTGATGCTGCTAGCGAGCCCCAAGTTGATAAATCAGAAACTGAATCAGCGCAACAAGACAACGTCGCAAAAGACATCAGCCATATTGCTTACCCGGCAGTGCTCGGCATTGGTGTCATCATCTCAGCATTTTTGTTCTTACTGCTTTAGATTGGTGCACTGCCAAGCAGGTTTGTGGGTGCATTGAGAAAGGCTTTGCTCAAGTATATCCGCAGGATTAATACAAACACCTTCCCCTCGCCGATGTTGGCGAGGGAGCCTAGGTGGAAGTACAACTAACGACGGTGGTGCTAGAAATATCGCTGCGACTCTCAAGTTGGGTGCGTCGGTACTACTACGCCACCGTCTTATACTTCAATTTCAACTTAGTCAGCACTTCTTTACCCTTATCGGTACTATAAGGCCACAATAAAACGATAAACTTACCCACGCCGCGATTCACATCAGCTTTGGTTATCGACTTGCCCACTGAGTTTGCCATTAAGTAACTCACCCAAAAGCCACCAACTACGCGCATCAATTCAATTAGCTCATCGATTTGATCGTCGTCGATGACAATAAATTCGTCGCGGCGCAGATTGAGCACCGACTCGTGAGCTCTGGCAACCAATACATCATGCGCTTGCAAATAGGCTTGATGCAGGGCTTTATCGCGCATCACGATTTCGGGCATGCTGGCGTGGAAAAAACGAAAACGCCAGATACTGCCAAACACTTCTTCGCAATAGCGCTGCAGGTACACCTCCGCCGGAGTGTCACTGGATACCGGAACAAAGGACTCACGGACGTAAGCGATATAGTCGGAAAATATCGACTTGATAATGTCTTCTTTATTGCGAAAGTAGTAATAGAGATTGCCAGGACTCATCCCTAGGTGGGCAGCAATATGGTTAGTAGTAATGGCGCGTTCGCCTTTCTCATTAAATAGCTTCAAGCTGGCTTGAATGATTTTATCTCGGGTCTTCATACTAGTTAACGAATCTACCTCTATCGAAGAGCTTAATAAACAAAAGCCCCAGCAAAATGCTGGGGCTTCAACTCATTTAGCCTTGGTACTTGTAGAATACCGTTGAAAGCGGCGGCAGACGCAGCGAGAGAGACTGAGGTTGCGCTTCACTCTCAACAGTCTCCGTTTCTGCTACCTGAGCGACACCAAAACCACTGCCGGCATAGAGGCTGTCATCGGTATTTAGCAATAGCTCATAACGACCCGCTAACGGCACACCCAATCGGAATGCTTCGTGTGGTACTGGTGTAAAGTTGCTGACAACCAGCACACGTTCGCCATCTTCACTAATGCGCTCGTGCGCCAAAATACTCGCTTCTGCGGCATCTTGTAATCGCCACTCAAAACCTTGCGGATCTGAGTCTTGATCAAACAACGCTTTTTCACTGCGATACAATAAGTTCAAGTCTTTAGTCAGTGCTTTCACACCTTGGTGACGTTCAAAATCAAGCAAGAACCATTGAAGCTGGTCATCGTGGTTCCACTCACCCGTTTGACCAAATTCCGCACCCATGAAGTTCAGCTTCTTACCCGGCTGAGCATACATGTAACCCAAGTAAGCACGAAGGTTCGCTGTTTGTTGCCACTCATCACCCGGCATTTTGTTATGGATAGAGTGTTTGCCGTATACCACTTCATCGTGTGATAGCGACAGAACATAATTTTCACTATGTGCATAAACAAGCGGGAACGTGATGGTATCGTGGTGGTATTTACGATTAATTGGATCTTCTTGAATGTAGGACAAGCTGTCATGCATCCAACCCATATTCCACTTAAACCCAAAGCCTAAGCCACCAGCAAAGGTTGGCGCAGAAACACCTGGGAAGGCCGTCGATTCTTCGGCGATCGTCATGGCATTCGGGAAGTGTTTGTACACTTCTTCGTTCATCCATTTCAAAGTTGCAATCGCATCGTAGTTTTCACGGCCGCCATCGACATTCGGGATCCACTGGTCATGACTACGTGAGTAATCGAGATACAGCATAGAAGCCACCGCATCCACGCGGATGCCATCGATATGGAATTGCTCAAACCAGTAAAGGGCGTTAGATACCAAGAAGCGACGAACGTGCTCGCGTCCAAGATCGTAGATGTAAGAGTTCCAATCTTGGTGCCAACCGCGACGTGGATCTGGATCGTGGAACAGCGGCGTGCCGTCAAAGTTCGCTAAGCCGTGATCGTCCGATGGGAAGTGCGCCGGAACCCAGTCAAGCACAACACCAAGGCCAGCTTGGTGACACTGATCAACAAAGTACTTGAAGTCATCGGGTGAGCCAAAACGGCTAGTCGGTGCAAACAAACCTACTGGCTGATAGCCCCATGAACCGTAGAACGGGTGCTCAGAAACTGGCATCAATTCAACATGGGTGTAGCCCATATCGGTTAAGTAAGGGATAAGTTCATCAGCAAGTTCGCGATAATTTAGGAAGTCGCCATTGTCATTACGTTTCCAAGAGCCTGCGTGCAGTTCGTAGAATGACAGTGCTTCTTTGCGTTTTTCTGTTACCGGACGCTGCTGCCAGTTGGTATCTTGCCAGTCATAGCGGTCATGGTTATAGGTAACAGAAGAAAACGATGGGTATTGTTCAGAATAAAAGCCCCATGGATCCGCTTTGTGCGGCAGACCTTCACCATCAGGTCCTTTGAGCTCAAACTTGTATTGAGTGCCTTCTGGTAGGTTTGGAACAAACAGTCCCCAAATACCGTAATCAAGTCGCTGCATTGGGTTACGACGACCATCCCAAGCGTTAAAGTCGCCGACTATACTTACCGCTGTTGCATGCGGTGCATACACTAAGAAACGCGTACCTTCGATGTTTTCACCATCACGTTCTTGGGTAATAAATTGCGCCCCCATGTGGTGATACATCTCTTTTGGTGTATGCAGTTCTTCATATTCCGCATACAAACCGTGATATTGGTACGGATCATCGAGCATCTGCTCGGTACCATTCCAGTCAACAGCCAACTGATAGTGGGTAAATCGTAAATCGAGATCCGATTCAAGGATAAATCCAGATGCTTTGTCTCGAACCATTGGCATTCTGGTGCCATCTTTTAAAACAACCGCAGCGGCGTCCGCACCGGGCATCCAAACCCTTAGCGCATGAGTCTCATCTTGTAGGTATGGACCTAGGAATGAGAATGGGTCAGCAAACGATGCACTCGAGAGTCGATCGTACGCCTGTTGTTGTCTTTTAAGCCCTTTTTTGTTCAACGTTCATCTCCCTCGACCTAACACTGTACCCCCCCTTTTTATTGTTGAGTCCCAGCCAATGGCAAAGACGTCGGAGGCACAAAATAAAAAGCCCGCGATATGCGGGCTATCTTTAAGATTTCATTGTACTGGAAACATCCTGTACGGGAAGTGACAAGCGCCCAATTTTGCATTGCAATCGGCCTATTTCACCGACAATTTACAATATAAATTTGAGAATGATATAACCCAGCCGCCAAAACGAAGAAAAGCACGACTCTTTGGAAATGACAGAACAAATATCCAAAAGAGTCGTGCTTTGTTAGCGATTCAATAATCTATGATTAGCTGGCTTTCGCGCGTACTTCCGTAAGGCGTTTAGCGATGCGATTCACCCCTTCTTGAACGAAGATTTCTTCAAGATTCATCGACAGTTTACGACGCCAGTTTGGGTACTCATTAACCGTACCAGGAATGTTTACTGGCTTATCCATCTCTAGCCAGTCTTCTAGCTGAACACTGAGTAGTGCAGAAGAACCCGCGGCTACGTGAAGCTGTAGCGCTTCGCTCAAATGCGCGTCCATAGGGACAAGACTTGCATCGCGACCCACACCTTCAGGTAGATAACCATGCCATGCGACGCTATCAATAATGCCTTGTTTGCACACTAGGCGGTCATCAAATAGACCCGCTAGCTGTTCTTCATTTGGATACAGACCAATCTCGCGGCCCATCTTCAGGTCATCACAGTGCCAGAAGCCACGTAGCGTTGGCATATCGTGAGTACATAGTGCAGACATTGATTGATCCGCATAGTGCTCAGGAGAGATAAAGCCGCCATCTTCTGCTGTTTCGAAGAAGAACACCTTGTAGGAGTGCACGCCAGCGTCACGCAGAATTTCTACGATTTCATCTGGCACAGTACCCAAGTCTTCACCAATAACGCTACATTGATGACGGTGTGACTCAAGCGCTAGAATTGCTAGCATGTCTTCTACTGGGTAGTAGATGTAAGCACCTTTCGTTGCGTTCTCACCTTTTGGAATCCACCAAAGGCGCAGAAGACCAAGAACGTGGTCAATGCGAAGTGAACCACAGTGCTTCATGTTCGCACGTAGCAACTGAATATATGCATCGTACGATGTGGCTTGCAATACCTGTGGGTTTAGTGGAGGTAGACCCCAGTTTTGACCCAGAGGACCCAAGATATCTGGTGGCGCACCGATGCTCGCATCCATCACTAGGTTGCCATTGTCTGCCCAAGTTTCAGAGCCAGAATCCGCAACACCTACAGCTAGGTCACGGTACAGACCTACTGCCATACCCTTCTCTTCAGCTAGTGCTTGAGCTTCATTGATTTGAACATCAGCGATCCACTGCAAGTACATGTAAAGCTGAACTTTGTCTTGGTTATCTGCAATGAACTTCTGTGTTGCTGCGTTTTCGAAACGGCGGTACTTCTCTGGGAATACTGGCCAGCCCCACATGTTGCTGTCTTCTGCATGAAGCTCAGCGTGGATCGCATCGAATGCGGCTTGATGCAGTAGGCTCTCACCACCTGCTTCAATGAAGTCTAGGAACAGTTTCGCGCGCTCAGACTGTTTGTCTAGATGACGAGATTTGAACTCATCGAAAAGCAGCGGCAATACGTTCATCTTAAGCTCAGCCACTTCGGTGTAGTTCACCCAGTGTGACTCACGCGCTTTTTGTAGACGTACTTGGAACTCAGAACCACCAACGATTTGTTGTGCGTCTGCGCTCAATGCAAACTCCGCGACAGAGCTTACGTCGATATAAAGAATATTTAGCCAGCGACGTGAAGATGGGCTGTATGGGCTCGCGCCTTCTGGGTTCGCAGGGAAAAGCGAGTGAATTGGGTTAAGACCCACAAAGTCACCACCGCGTGCAGCGATATCAGCAACCAACTGTTTAAGGTCGCCAAAATCACCGATACCCCAGTTGTGCTGAGTACGAAGCGTGTAAAGCTGGATACTTGGACCCCAAAGCTTTTTGCCTTCGTCAAATGCGCTTTGCTTGTAACATGCACGAGGTGTGCGAATAAGTGTCATCTCGTAAGGCGCTTTGCGGCGCTTACGCTCTAGGTAAAGCTTGTGATAACCCCATGGAAGGTTGTTTGGTAACGCAAATACTAAAGGGCCACCCTCAGCACGTTCATCACGAACGATCTGAGATTGAAGATAGCCTTCAAGTACTTCTCCTTGCTCGGTCTCTAGACGCCAGCTGAAATCGCTTTCTCTCGCGCTCACACCTAAATGAAGTTCTACTTCTACTGCATCACCGTCTTTAACAACCAGTACTGGATCCAGCACTTCTTTCTTGTGCTTTTTCTCGGCAGATTTTAGTAGTGATTCATCATTTGTCGTGTCGTAGCCTAAAGACGCAAGCAGACGAAGAATGGTTTCGTCCTCAACTTTGGCTTCATCGCCCCACGCACTTACGTAGCTGTCGGCTATTCTTGCCATCTCAGCAACTTGTTTTAATGCTGTTTGTTCTGTCATCGCTCTCTCCGAAGGACTTCTCTTAACCTTCAAATCGGTAGGGTTATTATTAATTCAAGTAAAAACCAAGGTACCTCTATCCCTTGAGGAACTGAGGTACCTTGGTTAAATTTGTTAGCGTGAAACTGATTCAAGCTTCCAAATGTTATTCACGTAATCGCGAATCGAACGGTCTGAGCTGAACTTGCCAACTAGCGCCGTGTTTAGAATCGCTTTCTTCGCCCAACCCGCTTGGTCACGGTATTGCGCGTCCATGTCTTCATGTGCCTTCACGTAAGATGCGAAGTCAGCAAGACATAAGTACGGGTCACCACCATCTAGTAGGCTGTCGTATGTTGCACGTAGTAGACCTGGTTGACCTGGAGTAAACTCTTCACCTAGCAGTAGATCTAGAGATGCCTTCAGTAGTGGATCAGCGTTGTAGAAGTCGTATGGGTTGTAACCTGCCGCTTGCGTGCGTTTCACACCATCAACCTCTAGACCGAAGATGTAGATGTTCTCGTCACCGACTTCTTCACGGATCTCAACGTTAGCACCGTCCATCGTACCGATAGTTAGTGCGCCGTTAAGCGCCATCTTCATGTTACCTGTACCTGATGCTTCTTTACCTGCCATAGAGATTTGCTGAGAAACGTCAGCAGCTGGAATCAACATTTCAGCCATACTTACACGGTAGTCAGGAATGAATACCACTTTCAGCTTACCGCCTAGGCGTGGGTCGTTGTTTACTTTCTCAGCAACCTTGTTAATCGCAAAGATGATCTCTTTCGCTAGGTGGTAACCCGGTGCAGCTTTAGAGCCGAAGAATACAACGCGTGGCGTCATATCAAATGTTGGGTCATTCAATAAACGGTGGTACAGAGACAACACGTGTAGCAAATCAAGCTGCTGGCGCTTGTACTCGTGTAGGCGCTTGATCATCACATCAAAGATAGCATTCGTATCTAGCTCGATACCCATGTTCGCTTTAACCCAGTCAGCTAGACGCTGTTTGTTCTGCTTCTTAACAGCCATGTAGTCTTTCTGGAACTTAGCGTCATCAGCGAATTTCGCGATACCTTCCAGCTGCTCAAGCTTAGCTGGCCACTCAGAACCAATCTTCTCAGTGATAAGAGCCGATAGACCTGGGTTACAGAACTTCAACCAACGACGTGGTGTCACACCGTTCGTTACATTATGTAGACGAGTTGGGTACATCTCGTGGAATTCAGGGAACAGATCTGTTTTCACTAGCTGAGAGTGAAGTGCTGCTACACCGTTCACTGCGTATGAACCGATAACACATAGGTTAGCCATACGAACCATGCGGTGGAAACCTTCTTGGATGATAGAAAGCTTCGCTTGTTTCTCACCATCACCAGGCCACATTGCACGTACTTCTTGTAGGAAGCGGTGGTTGATTTCAAAGATGATTTCCATGTGACGTGGAAGTAGACGCTGGATTAGCGACTCAGACCAAGTCTCTAGTGCTTCTGGAAGTAGAGTGTGGTTTGTGTATGCGAAAGTCTTAGAAGAAATCGCCCACGCCTCATCCCAGCTCAAACCTTTCTCATCTAGAAGGATGCGCATGAGTTCAGGGATAGCAATGGTTGGGTGCGTATCGTTAAGCTGAATGGTTTCTTGCTTAGGAAGATCCGCTAGCGTGTAACCTGCTGCTTCGTGACGACGTAGGATGTCACGTACAGACGCCGCTGAGTGGAAGTACTGCTGCATTAGACGCAGAGTCTTACCTTTCTCGTGGTTATCGTTCGGGTATAGAACCTTAGTGATGTTACCCGCATCGATTAGCGCGTGCTGTGCTTCGAAGTAATCACCGTTGTTGAAGCTCTCTAGAGAGAATGGAGCAATTGCCTGACATTCCCAAAGACGCAGTGGGTAAACTGTATCTGACTCGTAACCAACAATTGGAAGATCCCAAGGCATTGCTTTTACAGACATACCAGGAACCCATTGACGTACTTCTTTGCCATCAACGTTTACAACTTCAACGTGACCAAAGAAACCAATCTCTTGTGCAAGCTCTGGACGAGCGACTTCCCACGGGTAGCCTTCAACAGCACGCCATGCATCAGGCGCTTCTTTTTGACGACCATCTTCGAATGACTGCTTGAATAGACCGTATTCGTAGTGAAGACCATAGCCTACAGTTGGGAATTCTTGAGCTGCACATGAATCCATGAAACATGCTGCTAGACGACCTAGACCACCGTTACCAAGTGATGGGTCACGCTCTTCTTCTAGAAGGTCAGTTAGGTTGTGACCTAGTTCAGCCATTGCATCTGTCACTTGCTCGTACAGACCCATGCTGATTAGGTTGTTACCTGTTAGACGACCGATTAGGAATTCTAGAGATAGGTAGTTAACACTTTTCGCGCCCTTGATGCGCTCGTCCGCTTCAGTTTCAAGCAGGTCAAAAGTCGTTAGCTCAGCAAGCGCACGACCCATTGCTAGATACCACTGACGTTCTGTCGCAGTTTCTACTGTCGTTGCATACGTTGCTGATAGGTGTTTTTTAACACTTTCTTGGAAAGAAGCTTTATCAAATTTTTTCTGTTGCGCAGGTTTCATTACGAAATCTCACTTTCAAGTTTTATCCATCTGTCACATATCGTGCATGGTGACGTATCCATAAACATCCTCCTAAGTCCGACTCCCTGGAGGATGAGTGAGGAGGGCGTAGAGGGCGTACTCCCCTCCACTTAGTGATCGATCTCCCATTCCGCTCTCTGATTCGGTTTTTTCAGGTGATTGCGATCACGCCAAGCTCAGTTTTTAATCTAGCCACGAACTAAGAAAGAAATACTATCCGGCGGATAACTAATTACAAAAATTGTTGTGAAGATCACAGTTACCCGCAAAAAAGAATCAAAATTTCCCAAAATTTTGTATACATGGCAGACCAATCTCCCCTTCCACATCAAGGATATAGTGACAAAGATCACAAATCCAAGGCGTAGTCGAGGGATTGACCACACAATAATCAAAACCGAGCGCTTGATCAAAAACTGTATAACCTACTGTTTTATATCTTCGAGCTGGCTCAACAAAGCTGTGGTAAACACGCCCTCCACCCCAAGGGCATTGAAAATAATAATCGTAGGAAATAACTCATGTGGATTCCTTCAAAGTTGACTCGACCTGGCCGCTTACACAATGCCATTGTTCGTCCTCGAGTTTTAGACCTGCTTGCACAGGCGCCTTTCTATAAACTGGTATTATTTCGCTCGCCAGCCGGTTACGGCAAAACCACCATGGCCGCTCAATGGCTCTCGGACAAACCTCATGTAGGTTGGTACAGCATTGATGAAAGTGATAATGACCCATTTCGCTTCGTCAACTACCTGCTGCAAGCCATCAACAAAGCCACCAGCAACAGTTGCCCAAATGCGCAAAAGTTGGCAGAGCGCCGACAGTTTTCTTCTTTGCATTCCCTGTTTAGCGAGGTGTTCGCTGAACTAACCAGCTACCACCATGAGTGTTATATCGTTCTGGATGACTACCACCTCATCAGCGACGAAGACATCCATGAAGCAATGCGCTTTTTCCTAAAGCACATGCCAGACAACATTACTTTGGTCGTCACCAGCCGAGGTAACCCACCACTGGGTACAGCGAACCTGCGCGTTCGCGATCTCATGATTGAAATTGGTAACGAGTTGCTTGCCTTCGATACTGAAGAAACCACGCGTTTCTTTAGCCAGCGCCTTGCCAGTGAGATCGATAACGAAACCGCGAATACGCTTCGCACCTATGTGGAAGGCTGGCCATCGGCACTGCAGCTTTTCGCCCTTCAAGCACAACATCAAAAGCGCACACTGGCCCAATCGGTAGAGACTATCTCTCAGTTCAATCACGCACACCTTTGGGACTACCTTGTTGAAGAAGTGTTTGATCTACTTGATAAAGAAACCCGTCATTTCTTAATGCAGTGCTCGGTGCTTGATCACTTCAATGACAACTTAGTCACCGCACTGACCAAACGTGACGACGCACTCAGTATGATCGAGTCACTCAACCGCTTTGGTCTGTTCATCTATCCATTAGAGGGAGAGAACAACTGGTTTAGGTTCCATAACTTATTTGCTGAGTTCTTATCGCACGAACGTAAAGCACGAATTCCACAGCAAGAGCACGACTTGCACCTAGCCGCGGCTAACGCTTGGCTAGAACAGAAAGTCCCTCACCAAGCACTACGCCACGCGCGCCTTGCTAACAACGCAGATTTGGTGGCGAGTATCTTGCTGGAGTTTGGCTGGAAGATGTTTAACCACGGTGAATTAACCACCCTGGAAGATGCCATTGGTGTGTTAAGTGCTGATCAGCTTTACAGTCAGCCGAAGCTATGTGTATTGCAAGCTTGGTTGGCACAGAGCCAACACCGATACAATGAAGTGGGCGAGCTGATTGCCAAAGCTGGTGAAGAAATGGCCGCGCGCAAAGTCAATTTGAGCAAAAAAGAAGAAGGCGAATTCCACGCGCTTCGTGCTCAGGTGGCAATCAACCAAAACTCACCAGACCAAGCCATCGAGCTAGCTGAACTCGCACTGAGCGAGCTCGACCATTCGGAATATCGCAGTCGTATTGTCGCTACCTCAGTCGTTGGTGAGGTGAACCACGTGATTGGTAATCTCAGCCGCGCACTGTCGATGATGCAGCAGACTGAAAAGCTGGCGCGTCAATATCACGTGTATCATCAAGCCTTGTGGGCGCAGCTACAACAAAGTGAAATCTTGATCGCTCAAGGTTATGTACAAGCCGCGTTCGAGATCCAAGAAAGCGCCTTTAAACTCATTGAAGAGCAGCAACTGCACCAAGTCCCACTGCACGAGTTTCTATTGCGCGTTCGTGCACAAGTGCTTTGGTGTTGGAATCGCCTTGATGAGGCCGAAGAGTGTGCTTACAAGGGCATTGACGTACTGGGTAACATCGACCCAAGTAAACATCTGCACAGCTACTCCATGATTGCGCGTATTGCTATCGGTCGTGGTGAGCTAGACAAAGCCTCGAAGGTGATTGAGCAAATTCAACACCTCATCAAACAATCTACCTATCACGTTGATTGGACGGCGAATGCTTCATTGTCATTACTGCTGTACTGGCAAGCACGAAACGACATGGAATCGATTGAACAGTGGCTAGAAACCGCTACTCGTCCAGACGAAGCATGCAATCACTTCTCTCAGTTGCAGTGGCGCAATATTGCCCGTGCGCAGATTCAGTTGGGACAGTATGATCAAGCGCAAAGCACGCTGAACTTCCTAGAGCAAGAAGCGAGTACGCATCAATTGGTGACCGATCGCAATCGTAACCTGATTGTCGAAGCGATCCTCAATGTGCACAGCAAGAATGAAGACCAGGCCAAACAACTTCTGAAAGAAGCGTTAGTACTGACTAACCAAACAGGCATGATTGGCAACTTCCTGATTGATGGCGCAACCATTGGGCACTTGCTGGCTAATCTAGTGTCGAAGTCCGATCTTGGCGATCTTGAGCGTCACCGTGCTCAACTGCTAATGAAAGACATCAACACCACTCAGCGTAGCCGCTCAGTGCACTTTAACGAAGAGTTTGTTGAGAAGCTGGTCAACCACCCGAACATCCCTGAGTTAGTACGCACTAGCCCACTGACCCAGCGTGAATGGCAGGTTCTAGGGTTGATTTACTCTGGATTCAGCAACGAGCAAATTGCTCAAGAGTTGGATGTTGCAGGCACAACGATTAAAACCCACATTCGTAACCTGTACCAAAAGCTCAACATTGCTAACCGTAAAGAGGCGATCAGCACCGCCGAGAACTTGTTGCAGTTGATGGGTTACTAGTTCAAGATTATCAACCAAAAACAAAGCCCGAAAGTCTCAGACGCTCGGGCTTTTCACTTATCAAACTTACCTAACTCAAAACCCAACTAACTTGCACGTCGAGTACACCGAGTGTGTTCACCCGTCACTTCTTTGAGTGTCATGGTGGTCGCCGACAGCTCAAGCACTTCGGTAGTCAGTTGTTGATACTCTCGTAGTGCCTCTGCCAATGGCTCAGATAGCTCATTACCGTTGGCGTTGGCTGTCGCCATGCTAAGCACCTCAAAGTGCTCGGTCAGTGTTGTCCCGTCAAGTTGCCATGAGCCCCCTGTAACCAGTTCAACCTTAACCGCTCCCTTGCCTGTCGTCACAGGATAATTTAGGAACACCCGACCACTAAACTCACCATTCTCTCCATATGCGACATGCACCTTGGATTTGATGTCCGTTAGCTTATATTCGCACTGCCACGCTCCGGCGATATTTTGCGGTGTAATGGCTAGCGACTGCTTGGCTTGGCTCTCTGGCTGACTGCACCCCGCTACCGTCAATGCGGTGATGGCCGCGACGATCACTCTTTTCATACTGCATCCTTGTACTGGACCGATTGTCACTATAATTGTAGTTAATCCATTGTTTATTGGCTGATTTGCTTCAAGGCTTTTAGGCTGGCATCACAATTAAACCGAGCGGTTCGAGCAACTGGGCTTGCTGCCAATCACAGATCTTTACACCGGTTAAATCGATGCGCCTTGGATCGAGTCCCTCTAGATCCACATGGCATAGATCGGCACCTTGGAGGCGACATTGATCCCAGCAATCAGGCGAAAATACGCCGCGACTTAAATCGGAACCTTTCAGCGACGCACCTTGCAAATTTGCGCCAATCCAACGATTCTCAAACAAATCACATTTCTCAATGACTTGACGCTCAAAATTGGTGTAAGACAAGTTACAACCAGTAATGAACACCGAGCAAAAATACATGGTATTGCTGACTTGATTGGCAAATCTCGCCCTCGCAAAATTAGCACCTTTGAGGTCACACTCTCTAAACTCGGCTCCAAAACACTCCGCTCCCTCAAAATTGCTCATCGCCAACTGACAGTTCTTGAAACTGGCATCCTTGAGGTTAGCGTAATCGAAGTGACAGCCTTCCAAGTCGCTACGATCAATAAACTTACAATGCTCGAAGCTCGCATCAGATAAGTCAGCACGAGAAAAGTCACATTGGTAGAACTGGCAGTTGGAAAACGAAGACTGCGATAAATCCTGCCGTGAAAAGTCGTGTTGATGAAAGGTTTTGTCTTGGTAGTGCGAATTACTTTGATACATAGTTTCTCGATATATGTGCTGCTGCCCCAAAAGGCACTGTGTTCCTCACGATTGGTTTACGGAGCATAACATTGAGGGCAACCTGAAACTAACAATAAATATCCATTAAAAACAACAATTTAAACACAAGCAAAATAGCGAATTTAAGGGGTCATTTCAGCATGCTAACCCCAACAAACTTCGATGAGCGCACGCTCATATCAAAAAAATAATTTAGAGCCGGAGAGAGCGATAGATAAGCTTTCCAATACGTTAGTTGACTTAACAATGAATAACGATAGAATTGGTTGACTTAGTCAACTAAATTCCTTTCACAGCCTTAGTTGACGCATGCGTTCTATCGCTCTTCAATATATTCTCAACTTGAAGGATTTAAGCTTGAAACAACCTCAACCCGTGCTGGGATCAAAAGGAACCCTATTTTTCCTCGTTATTATCAGCGCCTTTCCCCCTCTGACGATTGATTTGTACCTGCCTGCCCTGCCTACTATGGTCGATGTCTTTAATACCACCGAGTCCATGGTCAACCTGACATTAAGTAGCTATTTCATCACCTACGCCGTTGGTCTTCTGTTTTGGGGACCACTGAGTGAAAAGTTTGGCCGCAAGCCCATTTTGCTGGTTGGTATTGGTAGCTATATGCTGGCCAGTATTCTGTGTGCGTTTTCTGGCAGCATTGAACACCTTATCGCCTCACGCGTTGTGCAAGCCTTTGCTGGAAGCGCCATCACCGTGGTATCGACCGCCATCGTTAAAGATATGTTCGAAGGCCGCGAGCGCGAGCGCATTATGGCCACCATTATGTCGCTAGTGATCATCGCTCCTATGGTAGCGCCCGTATTAGGGGCATTTTTGCTGCAAATCGCCTCTTGGCGAATGATGTTTGTTACGCTCGCGATTTTTGGTGCATGTGCATCACTGTTAGCGTTTTGCTACAAAGAGACCTTAGAAAGCCGCTACACAGGTTCATTAGTGCGATCTTGGACTCGTCTTGGTGTCGTGATTCAAAACCCGCGCTTTGTGATTCTGTTGTGCATTTTTTCTATCGCACCTATGGCTTTGATGGGTTTTCTCGCGGCGGGTTCTTACATCTACATCAACGGGTTTGGTCTGACCGAGCAGCAGTTTAGCTATTTCTTCTCGTTCAATGCCATCGTCGCCTCTTTTGGCCCAACCATTTATATGAAGCTTTCACGCCACATCGCGGTGCAGAACGTCATCTCAGGATGCTTTGCTGTATTGGTTGCCGTCGGCGTAATGACAGTCACCTTTGGAGATACGTCTCCATGGGCATTCGCGCTACTTTGCGCCCCTGCAACGCTCATGGTAATTATGATGCGTGTTCCAGCGACCAACCTAATGCTTGATCAACAAGACAAAGACACCGGCTCCGCTGTCGCGTTAATTCAGTTCTTTGCCATGATTTGTGGCTCTGCGGGCATGTTGTTGGTATCGATTAGACCAGAATCGCTGATTGCCAATCTTGGCATGATTCAATTGTGTATTGGCGTGATTGGCGGCTTGATGTGGCTGATGGTGAGAAATCGAGGTTTTGTTGTCGATAACCTTGTAAAGGCGCATTGACCAGTGAAGGGGCGTCTTGCCCCTTTAAAAAATTACGCAAATTAGCTCTTGTACTTATGGAGTATGTTTTTAGGAATGTGGCAATAGTCATTCGGATGTAGCGTCAATCGATCTTGATGCTCTTCATCGCTCTTGACATAGTTGCTGAGCGGCAGTACTTCAACCGCGATTTTACCTGAGTCTGGACGCGCCGCGATATACTGTCTAACAAGTTCAAGATGCTTAGGATTCACACTGTAAACTCCAGTTCGGTATTTAGTCCCAACATCGTCTCCTTGCTTGTTGAGGCTGTACGGGTCGATGATTTCAAAAAAGAAATCCATCAGTTGCTCGAAGGTCACTTTATCTGGGTCAAACTCAGTGAGAACACACTCAGCATAGCCATCGTAGTCGCTTGTAGTGGTATCCGTTGTGCCATTGGCTCTGCCAGCTTGGGTTTTTGCCACACCGGGTAAGTGGCGCATAAATTCTTGTACACCCCATAAGCAGCCACCAGCAAAGTAGATCTTTTCCATCTTGTATCGCAACCAAAACACACTTGAAGGCAAGCAAGGTATCACAGTTTAGGACAAGATGGGACTATGCTGACAAGGTCTAACATGAATGGAAGGTACTCGGTCGCTAAATCAAGGTCGGATATGAGATGTAGTCAAAAATTTTGATTCAAACTCGAGACAAAGCGAACGAAGACAAATGCTCTCGGTGCTAGGATATCAAGACACAAATGTATTCCGCATTATGGGAATCGCGGCTTAATGGAGAAAAACTATGCGTAATCGGCATTTAGGCGAGCTCGTATTGAGTGAAGCGCAGATCCAAGCTGGCACAAAGAAAGTTGCTGAGCTTATCAGCAATCAATTCCAAGAGGTGGTCGTCATCTCTGTAGTGCCGGGTGGTATCTTATTCACCGCTGACCTGGTAAGACAGCTGACGATTGATGTGAGTATGGATACCATCTCATGCCCTCATACACCGGGTGATCGCAACAACAAATCCGAAATTGTTTATCATCAGAATATCGAAATTGAAGGCAAAGATGTCATCGTTATTGATGATGCCATTGAGTCCGGCGGTACCATGAAACGTCTGGTTGAGTATTTGTCCAAAAACTATCAACCGAAATCTCTGTCTATCGCCACCCTATTTGTCAAACCGGGCAGAGCGGATATCCCATTCCCGCAGCTTTATGCCTATGAGATGGAAAACGATGATTTGCTCGTCGGTTACGGACTGCCTTGGAACGACAAGCTAAGAAACGTTCCTTACGTCTCCAAGCTTGTAAAATAACCAAAACACAAAGGGGCGTGTATAGCCCCTTTGTTTTGTCCTTTACTTTTCAACGACTGCGGCGAACTCTTCTGCAAACGCTCTAAAGGTTCTTGGCTTTTGACCTGTGACAAAAGCACTCGATCTAAGCCATGTGGGCATCTGCTATCTACCCTACTCCCTGTTGCGTGATGAGCTAAATACGGGCGATGCCACACCCATACTTGAGCCTTGGATCCCCCAAGATCGAACCATGCTACTTGTCTACTCAGACAAACGACATTTACCGCTTAAGTCTCAGTTATTTATCGAGTTCATAAGAGAGAAGCGCGCCGAATTTAGAGAAAAACTGTCAGGGATTTCCCAAACTTAAAGCGGTGAGTGACAGGCATCTCATTCACTAATCTCGACCACTATCCAATCACCCAAAAATCAGCTATTATCGTCCAAAATTCAATTTAGGTGATATTGTATGACAAGTAATTTTAAGTTAGCGGCCTCTGAGCTACTAGGGCGCAGAGTGCCAGGCACTAAAGCGCCACGCCTTGATGAATCGCAGCGCCCGAAAACACTCGACGATGCACTGCAAATTCAATCATCGATGATTGATATCCACAGTGACAAGGTGGGTGGCTGGAAGTGTTTACTTCCTCTCGCAGACGATAAGTTCGTCGTTGCGCCGATTTTTGCCGACAGTGTGCAAACTGGTGAAGTGTGTAAGCTGTTTGCGGACAATAATATCGCTCGAGTCGAGCCAGAAATCGCCTTCGTACTCAACAAAGCGCTGCCCGCTAACCCTGAAGGCTATAGCGAAGAGCAAATCAACGATGCTATCGGCTCCTGCCACATGGCGCTAGAGCTAATGCAGTCACGTTTTGCGGACGACAGCGGTGCTGAGTTCTATGAAAAGCTGGCTGACTGTTTGGTTAACCAAGGGCTATTCATTGGTCCTGAGCTTCCTCGTGAGAAGGCATTTGATGCAGCAAATATCAACATTAACGTCTCTCAAGGCGACGATGTGCAAACCTTCGCAGGTGAGCACCCAAACAAACTCGCTCAAACGCCAATTTACTGGCTAATCAATACCATGACTCGTCGTGGTGTTGACTTCCAAGCAGGTGAAGCAATCATCACAGGTTCTTACTGTGGCATCGTTGAAGTGGCGTTTGATAAGCCTACTACGATTCAGTATGAAGGTTTTGGTGAATACCAAGTCACATTTAAGGCTAAAGGTTAAGCCTTAGCAAGAGTGAATGCGCGCAGCTCTGCGCGCTTGAACGACTCCATAGCTCTCTATTTTAAGGGGTCAACGCACTTTTCTGATCATGTATTCGCTCCAACGCCTCGACTCGACGGATCTGACGGCTGTCAAACAAAGGCTCTCTGAGTTCGGCGATGGCTTGCTTTCTGTCATACTCCGACAACGACTCATTCTCGATGATCTCGGCTCGCGCCAACATATAGCTTTGAACGCTTTGCTCAAACTGCGCCCTTTTCTCATCCAGTGCCGCCAACCTTTGGCTCGCTTCAGCACCAACTAATGACTCTCGAACTAAAAACTGACTTTGCGCATCCATAGAGTTTGTCTCATTGAGCGCTGTCAGTAAGTTGGCGTTGTGATAGCTTTCCTGAAGCTCCGGGGACAGTTGTGCTAGTTCTTGTTGCCACATCTGCTGGTACTCTGCTGGGCTTTGAGCTATCTGTTTTAGCTCTTTTTGCCTAAGCGCAAGCTCTCGCATTTGGTTTTCTTCTGCAAATAATCTTTGCAGCTCCTCAACAGTAAAAAAGTGCGCTTGAAGTGCTAATATTTGCTGATGCAAAGCACTAAAGTCATCGGTTGCACCCAGTTCTGCCAATGCTGCTTTGTATTGGATGAATTTCTTAAAGAGCACAGGATCCATACCAGTTGAGCTGTCGCTATAGTGTTCAAATCTTTGCTCGATTGTCTTCACGTCTGTTTGACTAGCATCAGACAGAAAGTAATCGAAGGTATCACGAAGTGACGCCTCATCAACTTGAGTGTCCTGTTGAGAGGACGCCTGTATTGCCAAATTCGAACTATCTCGGGCTACCGTCCAAATCCAAGCGCCCGCAGCAACAATGCTAACTACGGACAAGAGCATCAGCCCTTTGGTTGTCATTCGCATGGCTAGAGTCCTTGAAGTTGGAGTCGATTAGCATGTTGTCGGTATAAGGTTTTCGGGTCGGTTTCGAATAAGTGGTGGATACCAAGCAGGCCATTGATTTCATCAAGGTGATTCATTTTGTAATCGTCGCCAATTACCTTGCCTAAGTGGGTGCTGCACTGACCCACCAGGCCATCGTTAGGCTCATCAAAGGCAAGCCCTAGGATAAGCATTGCCGGATCAGCGGGATCGAGCACATTAGTGTAGGTTGAAGTGCCTGTCCAAGAGTAATAATAAACGCCATTGTCTGCTTGCCAGTCACCATCACCACAAGTGGCGGTAGGCACACCTTCTGGATAATGGGCATTAAACGCCAGTGACCCCTGTGTTGTGAGCGCTTCAAGTGAGCTCAGTCCGTTTTGAGGTAAATCGGAGCCACCAGAGAGCAAACCAATCAGTGTGGTCAATCCACCCGCCAGTTTTACTGCGATTGCTTCAGCGGCAGAGCCTTCAGGGACGGTGCTGCGCACCAGATCTGCCACTTTAGAGCCTTTGTTTACACCACCAATACTTGTCACGGAGGCCACCATTTCCGGCGCTACCGAAGCAACATATCTGGCAGTCGGCGCACCGTGACTATGACCGATAAGATTGACCTTTTTCGCGCCAGTGACTGCGAGTACGTTCTCTACCTGAGTAAGTAGTTGCTCACCTCGAACTTCAGAGCTGTTGGTTGCTGAAATCTGCGCGACGAACACTGTTGCTCCATCCTTACTCAAGGTTTGCGGAATGCCGTAGAAGTAATCAAAACCCGCTAGAGAATCAAAACCAAACAGCCCATGAACCAACACGATGGGGTATTGGGTTTGTGTGTATCCAGACTGATGACCAAACAGTTTAGCTTGAACATTGAGCGCCATAGCCGCGCACAAAAAAACCAGTGACATGTGTTTCATTGTTATCTTTCCTTGTCAGACCTCCGATGAGTCGATTAGCGTAGTAGAGCAAATTTGAGGTCGCCAAAGTGCATTTAAAAAATGTGAATTTGTGCCCATATTTGCATATCAACCTCATTTGCAATGATCACATCCATCGAATAAGCAACTATTGTCATACGGTTTTAACGTGCAAGTCATAAAGATAAATAAGAATAATTACTCCACCCTAAACCACGGATATCAAAATGAATTACAACAAGTTAATCCTTTTAGTTGGTAGCTTATTCGCACTACCAAGCGTCGCAGACACAGACGTCTACCTCACTAATAACTCCGATAAGCCATTGACCATTCAGGTACAACATCAGGGAACAGCAGAGCTGAATTACGGTGAAGAATGGCAGCAGCACATCGAAACACTGGGGCCTTGGGAAACCAAGTCTGTGCTCAGTTTTAATCGCTGGGAGGGCGTGAAATCCAATCACACTTATCAGTTTGAAACCGTGGTTTCTAACCCAAAAGGGGAGAGTGTCACCCTAAGTCAGGTGATGAAAGGTCATTGGTACAATTCAACCATCGAATATGGAGTATCTTCGGCGGATGTTGGTCTCGTACTCAAAGAGGATCGCGACATACACAGATCAATGACCGACGCCTTTGATAGCGGCACCGAGCTCGCATTTAAGTCCGTCAAAACCGCACGCTACGACGATTTGTATTACACCATTACCCCAAAAAAGGTCGATGAAACTATCGACAACAACGATCAGCACTTAAAACTGATGACCTACAACATTTGGGCTCTGCCGGCTATCGCTTCACATATCGGCGATCGCTACGAGCTACTGCCCAATTATGTCAAAGGTTATGATGTGCTCGCACTGCAGGAGGTATTTGCCAGTGGCCGCGATGCTTTTTTGAGGGAGTTGGCCAAAGAGTACCCTTACCAAACCAAGATGTTGGATAAGGAAGGCATCAACATCTACGACGGTGGCGTCATCATTGTCAGCCGTTACCCTATCGTCAATGAGGCACAATATGTGTTTCCGGATTGTTCTGGCACCGATTGCTTCGCAGACAAAGGGGTCAACTATGCCGAAATCATTAAAGGCGGTGAGGCATACCATGTCTTCGCTACGCACACCGCTTCGTTTGACACAGACACGGCGCGTGCATTTAGACAGAAGCAGTTTCAGCAAATCAAGGCTCTCGCGCATTCATTACAAATTCCCGCTCACGAGACCGTGGTCTACAGCGGTGACTTCAACGTTAACAAGCTCAAGTTCCCAGAAGATTACCAGCAGATGATTACCAACCTGAGCGCTATCGAGCCCGCGTATTCTGGCTACACCGAATCGACATTTGATCCGCGCATCAATGACTTTGCGGGTGAAGCGCTATCTGGTGGCGAGAATGTCGAATACCTCGATTACGTCATGGTGAGTAGCGAGTTTGGTCAGCGTGCCTCTAACGACAACCGAGTCGATGTCTCTCGCTCAACCGATGATAGTTTGTGGAAACACTACAATCTGTCGGACCACTTTCCAGTTGTGGCGGCGATTAAGCCATGAAGCGCCTGACCTTATTAACTGTGTCCGTCATTTTGGCGGGCACCGTGATGCTGTATGTTAGCGGTAATACCCCGTCCCAAGTGCAAGACGCGACTCCAGAAAAGGCAGAAGCAGACACAAACAATGCCGTTCTGATTACTGATTCAACGAGTAGGGTCTCTGCTGGCAGATCTGCATTACCAATGACTAGAAAAAAAGATGGGCTAACTACAAGCCTTGAACATTACGCTCATCAGCTTCAATCTGAAAAAGGTAAAAGACTTATTGATTCACTCGAGTCATTCTGGCGCAGCTGCTTGTCTCAGAGTAACTGCGAGGACAGCCTTATCGCCCTAAAGCAAATCATAACCCCAAACTACTTCGAGCTTACAAAAAACTACCCAGAGCTTAGTCGTCTTTGGCAACAAAGGCTTGGCACCTTGCTCTTTGAAAACGAACAGTCACTGATATCACGTATCGCTCAATTTAAACACCAAGCGAAACTTGTTTGGGGAGAGTGGGCAGAGGTTTTGTTGAGCGATGAATTTGCGGCTTATGATTTCGAACTAAATCAGCAAAACCTACCACTAGAAAGTCCAGAGCAATATCGTGAGGCGTTTGAGGTGCTTTTAGAGGCGTCCCAAGAACATGATTTAGGCTTAAATACCGATGTAGCCAAGTTCGAAAAAGCGGTAAGCTCCTTACCAGACATAATGAACCAGGACGAAAAAAGCGCATTTATTGACGAGCTTGAACACACCTATTTGTCGCCGGCACAGAGCGAGGAAATTCGAGCCAGAGATCGGCAAGTCACCACGCAGCAAAACATGGTCCGAGACTATCACGTTGAATTGAATCAGCTTGAAAATAGTCTTTCGCAGCAAAGAAAAACTGACTATGCAGGGCTAACTGACGCTCAATGGCAAACGCTCTACCAACAAAAAGTCAGTGAGTTTCGACACGAATTTTTTGATAGCTTTTAGCGAGTAAGCGATAGGTTTTGGTCTTGATGAAGTCTATAAAGCAAGGAAAGAAACGAACGGATATGAGTGATATTGCCTGCTATACGCAACGAAGGCACTACTTTGGGTCGTGCCTTCGTTTTTTTAAGTGGCTTTGTTACTCGATTTCAACCATAGGTCTAAACGTCATTTCATGCATCACTACATCAGCTGGCAGCTCTAGTACCTGAATCACCGCTTTAGCAACACTTGCTGGATGCATATACTCAGGGCGCTCTGCCTCGCGGAAATTCGTATCGGTGCCACCAGGGAACAGTGAGGTTACTTTAATGCCATGAGGCTGCGCCTCTTTCATCAAGATGGCGCTAAAACCTGCGAACCCTTGTTTCATTGCTGAGTAGATACTCATGGTTTCGTTGGCACGTTTCGCAGCTGTGCTCACTACATTGATGATTTGACCTGATTTTTTTGGCTTCATCACTTTAAGCGCTTCACGGCTTAGTAGTGCCGGCGCACGAAGGTTGATAGCGTATTGCTCTTCAAACTCTTCTAACGTGAACTCTTCAATCGAGCATTTACGAGAAATCATGCCCGCATTGTTGATCAGTACATCAACACCACCAACAAGTGCGATTGCTTTGTCAAACAGAGCTACCGTTTCACTTGCGTCACTGAGATCCGCAACAACAACCTCGCAACCGGTTTGCTGTTTCAACTGAGCCAGCTTGTCTTCGCTGCGCCCTGACGCAACAACCTTAAAGCCCTTTTCAGACAGTTGTTTAGTAAGCTCGTAACCAATGCCGCTCGTCGCGCCTGTAATTAGGATAGTTTTCATTGTCAGTTCCAGTGATAGCCTATGTTAAGACCAACATAACAAAGTTAGTTTCAAATCAGTAGTTATTTACTGTAACTGAACCTGTAAAGGCTCGAAAATCCTCTAAGCACCGAAAATACAAAAGCGCCACCGTTCTGGTAGCGCTTTTAAGGTTGAATACTACTTAAGCAACTTCAGTTTCCTTCACTGGCGCCGGATTACGAATCAAGAAGTCAAAAGCGCCCAAGCTCGCTTTCGCCCCTTCACCCATCGCAATGATGATTTGCTTGTAAGGCACAGTCGTCACATCACCTGCAGCAAACACACCTTTCAAGCTGGTTGCGCCGTGGGCATCGACTTCAATCTCACCGCGTGGCGATAGTGCTACCTTTGTACCTTTTAGCCATTCACTGTTTGGCACTAGACCGATTTGAACAAAGATACCAGCAAGCTCGATTTGCTTGATTTGATCTGTGTTGCGATCTTTATACTCAAGACCTGTCACTCGAGTGCCATCACCTAACACTTTCGTGGTTTGAGCCATCGTGATGATATCGATGTTTGGCATGCTGTTGGCTTTGTCGATAAGCACTTGGTCTGCACGAAGTACATCCGCAAATTCCAGAACCGTAACGTGCTCAACAATACCCGCTAAGTCAATCGCTGCTTCAATGCCTGAGTTACCACCACCGATAACGGCTGTGCGCTTGCCTTTGAATAGTGGGCCATCACAGTGTGGGCAGTAAGCCACGCCTTTGTTGCGGTACTCTTGCTCACCAGGAACGTTCATTTCACGCCAGCGTGCACCAGTACTTGTTATGACAGAGCGAGCTTTTAGCACCGCGCCACTTTCTAAAACTACGTGAGTGTAACCGTCATCGGTGTCTTCTGCGTCAATGATATTTGCTGCACGCTGCTCAGTAATGACTTCAACACCGTACTCTTTAACGTGCTCTTCTAAACTAGCCACCAGCTTAGGTCCTGTGGTCGCTTTCACTGAAATAAAGTTCTCGATTGCCATGGTATCCATCACCTGACCACCGAAACGATCGGCAACTACACCAGTGCGAATACCTTTACGCGCTGCATAGATAGCGGCAGAAGAGCCCGCAGGGCCACCGCCTACAACCAGTACATCAAACGGTGCGGTTTCGTTTAGCTGATTGGCTTTTTTCTCCGCTGCACCTGTGTCGACTTTGTTTAGAATTTCATTCAGTGACATGCGGCCTTGGCCGAACAGTTCACCGTTAATGAACACGCTTGGTACCGCCATAATATCGCGCTGTTTTACTTCATCTTGGAATGCAGCACCGTCGATCATAGTGACGTTTACCAGTGGGTTAATTGCTGCCATCATGTTGAAGGCTTGAACCACTTCTGGACAGTTCTGGCATGACAGCGAGATAAAGATCTCAACATCTAATGGTGAGTTCAGCTGTGCGATTTGCTCAATGGTTTCGGATTCTAGCTTGATTGGGTGACCACCTGTGTGCAGTAGCGCTAGCACCAGTGATGTAAATTCGTGACCCATTGGCAGGCCGGCAAAACCGATTGCAGTGCCCTTCTCTGGGTTTACAACGCGCATGACTGGCTTGCGCGGGCTTGCAGCGTCGTCGCGAACGACGTCAATTTTGCTGCTAAGTGATGCGATATCATTAGCAAGAGGTTCGATCTTGCTTGCCGTATCACTGTCATCAAGACTTAGAACCAATTGAACTTGGGTTTTAACGTTTTCTAGATACGCTTTTAATTGCTGCTTCATTGCTTGATCTAACATACTGATACCTATTCTATAAGACTGCTTAACATCAGAAGGAATTTAAAAAGGGATAACGAAAAGGGAACCCTTTTGATGTTGAATTAATAATGTATTTAAAGGGTGCACGCCCCCACTTTTACAAGCCAATGGTAGAAGCCATAAAAGTGACTACGGGGCGTGCAACACGGACACGAATGCCGTTTATTGCTGCGTTTTATTAAGCTCTACGAGCCCTTAGATTTTGCCAACTAGGTCTAGAGATGGTGCTAGTGTTTCTTCACCTTCTTTCCATTTCGCTGGGCAAACTTCACCTGGGTTAGCCGCTACGTATTGTGCTGCTTTCACTTTACGCATTAGGTCTTCTGCGTCACGGCCAATACCTTCTGCTGTGATTTCCATTGCTTGGATAACGCCTTCTGGGTCAACAAGGAACGTTGCACGGTCTGCTAGACCTTGACCTTCACGCATTACACCGAAGTTGCTAGTGATAGTGCCTGTTTGGTCGCCAACCATGTAGTAGTTGATTTTGCCGATAGTGTCTGAGCTGTCGTGCCACGCTTTATGCGTGAAGTGCGTATCTGTTGATACTGAGTAAACCTCAACACCGCGCTCTTGAAGCTCTGCATAGTGGTCTGCAAGGTCACCAAGCTCTGTTGGACAAACAAACGTGAAGTCCGCTGGGTAAAAGAAGAATACTGCCCATTTGCCTTTCACGTCTTGCTCTGTGATTTCTACAAAGTCGCCCTGTTTGAATGCTGTTGCTGAAAATGGCTTGATAGTGGTGTTAATCATAATTTCTACTCTCTCAAAGTGTTTGTGTTGCGCTGTCCTGCGCCGATGTAGATAGTTTGCAACAGCCGCTTGTTTTTGAAAATTCGTCCTTTCCTATTCATTTGATAGGAGATTCCTATTAAGTTTGTGCGGGTATTATCAACGACATAAAAAAGCCCCCTCCAGAGTTGAGGGGGCTGATATTTCATATGTTTAAACGAAGCTGAAGAGGTTACTCGGCAGCAATCACTACCGTTGCTGGCATCCCTGTGAAAAGGTCGTGCCTGCCTTGATACGCTTTGTCCTGCTGGTCTGGGAGTTCGATAGTCAACTCCGATTGATTGCCATAACCATTCACTGTCACGGTTTGCCCCGCTAAATGCTCGATACGATGACCCTGAGTTTGGTAATCATACTGACCAGAGCGAAGACCGCGATTGATGGTAAGGTTTAACGTATTACGGTCATTGCGAGTGAAGAAGCGCAAACGGCGTCTATCATTCTCTTCCATCGCATTGCGATCAACATGATGCAGCGGATCTTGCACCGATACAGACCAGCTATCACCATTGCGCTCTAGGAGAACCAACGCCGGTTTGTCGACGCTCACGTTAAGTGGCTCACCACCTTGTGTTGCGACACTTTCGCTACCTGCTTGATGAAAGGCCATAGCGACGATTTCTCTACTCGCATCTTGTGAGTAGTAAACCACATGGCTCGATTCATTAGTTCTAACAAACAATTGATGTTTAAGCTGCTCGACCAACTCTGGCATTTGCTCAGCAGAGACGTTCGGAATCGCAATGTATTGATAGCTTGAACCGACGCCTTCGCCACTTGGGTGCTGACCATGGTCAATCGCAATATGGAACACCGGCTCACCGTCACCATGAGTACTATTAATGGCATCGCCACCACGCAGCATCACAGACGTTTCTGAGCTCGCTAGAACTACATAACCCATTTTATCCTGATGGAACCAAGCGCTATCTTGAACCGACAATGTGTCGTCGAGGTAGTCGCCTTCATCAACGCTTTGTTGATCGCCACCATCAATTTGATAGGTCAGTGGCGTATCCCATGCCGCCTGATCTAAGGTAGTAATGATGTTGCCGACTTCCCAGCCGTCGCCATTTTTGGTTCTTGTCACCTTAGATCCCAGCGCCACTGCCATGTTATCGATAAACGCTACCGACTTATTCGCAGAGGCAGAGTTATAAGGCGCTTCGCTGTCGTACTTAAATGAGGCAAAACCATGATTGCCATTAGAGACCACGCCGGAGTAATGTTTAGGGTTAAAGAGTTTGAAATCACTCTTCATTGGCAGTTCATTGACTCTAAGCTCCTCTGTTAGACCAGGTAAAGCATGCCAATCCCAGCTGTCCATGACCTTAGAGTACTCATCACCATCAACAAGCAATTGCAGAACACCACCACCATTGTGATAACCGACATCCGGTTCAAAACTCTCTGCCCCCATAGAACGCGATGAATTCATTTTGAACGACATATAGTACGCCGGCGTTTGCTGTCCAGACTGTCTTTGCACCATGAAATCGCTGTTCCAGTAAGCACGATTCACCGTCGCTTCATGGGTATTGTTTTCTAGGTTATTGCGAAAGTTCACCAGTTCTGTTTCGCGGCGGATCTCTGTATCACTGCTTTTCGCCTCCAAAACGGTATCAATCCCTTTGATAAGCTTGGTAAATCCGAAAATAGGCGTGATATCCGAGGCATGACTACGACCAGCCGTCTGAAAATCTAGGCCACCGCGATAGACGAAATTTGGGTAACTATCGAGTACGAAATCTGCCAACTGATTGTAAGTGGCATTGCTCAGCTTCCACGGCGTGTCAGCAAGGATACCAACCACTTCCGAAGGCGTTCCCGCCATCCACTCAAAGCCATACGCAAAGAACGCCATGTCTTGTCTCGCCCCAACGTGATGGGAGACCGTACCATCAGGTAAAATCCCCGATTGACCGTATTTAAAGGCATAACGAGTATTGGTCTCTAGCCACATTTTTAGGTCGTACAAGGCTCCTTTGGGTGTCCATTCCGGTAACAATGAGGTGTTTTGCGCAGCAAACGGAGCATAGTCGCCATACCACCAAGGCTGGTACGTCAGCGGCTGATTATAATCACTCCACAATACACTCATCATGAGCCAAGTTCGCATACGGTGATGACGGTTTGCATCCGCCCAAGCACCAGGGCTGTGTTTTAAATCCTGTTGTAGATAGTAGCGGTTATATTCTGGTTGGCGCTGACGATAGGGAAGATCAAATGCGATTTGCAGCAGCGCTTGAAAGCTCTCTTTAGCTTGCTTCGCTTGGGTATCGCCTCGAGAAATATCTCGATTCATCACGGGTGACATCACAAAGCCCGCAGCACTGATAGGATCGGTAAATCGCCATTGGTGGGTCACCATATTGTGCATCAGAGTAGGCGTATTCGCGAAATCCTTCAGCGGGAAGTGCGCCGTGTAACGACTGATCGCTTTGTATAGCGCGCTCAGTAAACGCTGACGTTCAAACGCTTCCCCTTGATAGCCGAACTGGTCACTGTAAGTTAACGCATAAGCCAACGCATTAATTTGATTAGCTGCTAGCATCAGTTCCTTGCCAAGCACGCGCGGTCGAATATCCAAAAGCTCATCTTCGTTTCTTGCATGGTAGAACTCCATACCTTCAAACGCACCATCGTTGTCGTTGAGCTCTTGAATGTAATCTTCTATCTCGCCGTCGGTATACACAAAAGCGCCTTGCAGACGCCTGCTGCCCTCAAGGAAAGACATGGCACGTTGATGCAAAAGATCCCACTGCGTCTGATGAACCACATTAATCGTAATAGTCCGCTTCTCTACTTGAGCCTCTCCATGTTTCAACACCACGTCAATAGGATATTGACCCATAGACAAACCTGCGTCTTCACTAAGTACGAACTCACCAAACAATCTACCGTTTTCATCACGCTGATTTCTTAGCATAAATGGTGAATGTTGACCTCCTGCAATTTCGTAGTGCAGAGCGTCGCTTAATTGGCTTGGCTTGTAGTTCAGTGGGTGATTGAGGCGACCAACGACCATGTCGCCAGCCTTGGCGTCGACGCTAATATCAAAGTATTCATGATCATAACTGGCAACTGCGAGAGCTTGGGTCTGGGACGACACTGACGTTCGCGCTTCAAGTAATTCCATAAAAGGCAGATCAGAAGCATGAAGAGGGGAATTGAAACCGAGCAAGACAAGGCATGTCAATCGAGTTTTGTTGAGCATTGAGATTCTCTAATTAGGAGGAACAGGAGCGACGAATCTAATGGCTCATAGGTGAAGATTTAAGTTAACTTTTTATTGTAAAGGTCACTATTCATAGAGTTTATGGATTTCTAACTTGAAAGCTACCCGTCGCTGTAAGGAAAAAGTTACCAGCCTACGAACATCAATAAGTAACAGATATGACCAGCTCAATTTACCAAAGAAAGCTGATAAATTGCATGCTAAGTCGGAAGCCAAGTCCCGATTTTACAAAAGGTGAACAATTCATAATGCATCAATCTAATGAATAGACATCAATACTGAGGAAGTGAGAATTTCAGAGGTACAAAAGGTTGCACGCCCCTACTCTAAATTGCCAATGGTAGAAGCAATATAGAGCTATTGGGGCGTGCAACACGGACTCGATAATCCGGTTTACATCAAGCGATACGCTTAGATTTTACCCACTAGGTCTAGAGATGGTGCCAGTGTTTCTTCACCTTCTTTCCATTTCGCAGGGCAAACTTCACCTGGGTTAGCCGCTACGTATTGTGCTGCTTTCACTTTACGCATTAGGTCTTCTGCGTCACGGCCGATGCCTTCTGCTGTGATTTCCATTGCTTGGATGACACCTTCTGGGTCAACTAAGAACGTCGCACGGTCTGCTAGACCTTGACCTTCACGCATTACACCGAAGTTGTTAGTGATAGTACCTGTTTGGTCGCCAAGCATGTAGTAGTTGATCTTGCCGATAGTGTCTGAGCTATCGTGCCACGCTTTATGCGTAAAGTGCGTGTCTGTTGATACTGAGTAAACTTCAACACCGCGCTCTTGAAGCTCTGCGTAATGGTCAGCAAGGTCACCAAGCTCTGTTGGGCAAACGAATGTGAAATCAGCTGGGTAGAAGAAGAATACAGCCCATTTGCCTTTCACGTCTTGCTCTGTGATTTCTACGAATTCGCCTTGTTTGAATGCAGTTGCTGAAAATGGCTTGATAGTCGTGTTGATCATAATTTTACTCTCTCAATATGGTCTTGTTATCTGGTGTGACACTGTCCTGCGCCGATGGATACATATTGCAATGCGAGCGCGTTTTTGAAAATTCGTCTGTGCCTATCTATTCAATTGGTATTTTCTATCAATAGCGATTGGCTTTACCTATCGATGTTGACAACATAAAAACTGGAAGTGTTATTTCGACTTTATTGGAAGTATGGTCAACCTTAGTTTCTCGACTGGCGCCGTCAACCACTGCCAGGTTATAGGTACGAATAATGAACACCCCAACACTTGCTATCCAAGATGCCATCAACTGGATGATGACCCACAATGTCATGTTAAAAGCGACACCAGGAAGCAGCAAACACGCCGCAATTAGCCTCACGCCAGCAACGATTTCCGAAGCCCGCTTCAATGCACTTCGTAAATCAGTGCCTATTTTTGGTCAATTGATCAACGCGGTGGCTGAAAATCATCAGTTTCTTCAAGAAGCAATTGAGCCCGTTGCCCAAGGAGATGCGTTTTTCCGTGAGCTACTTGCGATGCACAAAGTCATTCACCAGAAAGGCAATGCCAAACGTACGCCGCTGCTCATGATGCGTACAGATTTTATGGATGACCAAGAGCTAGGGCCGCAACTTATTGAGTTTAATAGTATTGCAGCAGGTATGGGGCCATTTGGGCAGCGTACTCATGAACTTCATCGCTATCTGCAAAAGCAAGCTCCAAATGCGTTTAACGATGGTGCCGGTCTCATTGGCTGCAAACTGATGTCGCTGTTGAAAGGTCATCTTAGGCGTACTTTGAGCTGTGCTATTGGGTTCAATTGATGGCCCCTCTTGAAGGTAAACCTGTGAGAAAAAAAGTTGCAGCCAGCGGTGCGCTTTTAGGGCGTCCACCAGAACGCCTGCGAGAATGCCTAGAGAGAGTCCAGTCACGACATAAAGCACCGTAAACTTAATACCAAGAATGCTGCCAAGCATGATGACGACCACTTCATTGATAGGCGGTGAGGTGATCAGAAAAGCGATAGTGATACCAATAGGGTATGCGAGCAGATACAGACCCCATAAACAGTGGAATTGAGCTGCAGGAGCAAAAAGGCGTCACAGCGCCAAACATCCCCCCTAAACCATACCCCACTCCTCTATGTTTACCTTGGAGGTAATCTCCGACTTTTTCTGTACTTAGCGCAGCCCGTATCAGAGAGATAACGTAAATCAGCACAACAAGAAGCACCAAAATCTTACTGGTGTCTTCAATGAAAAAATGAACGCCAATACCTACCGAGGTCGATGGAGAAAGTCCAAGTAAAGAATAGGCAAGCCAGTCTGCTAGCCGGGTGAAAACATCCAACATTATGTGATCCTATAGATAAGTCTCTATAGACATCACGTATGAGGTGCAAAAAGGATGCTTTTTTAATTCAAAAAAACTCG
Source organism: Vibrio wakamikoensis (assembly GCF_050337275.1). Taxonomy (NCBI): domain Bacteria; kingdom Pseudomonadati; phylum Pseudomonadota; class Gammaproteobacteria; order Vibrionales; family Vibrionaceae; genus Vibrio; species Vibrio wakamikoensis. Next base: position 189,255 of record NZ_JAKJST010000018.1, read on the forward strand.
TCGCGACCTAAAAAACATCTATCAGCTGCACTCTAATTCGATAGGCGCCACAAAAAATGAAAGACATTTTGCTCTAACTCGGTCTGATTAACTCTATAAACGACAAGTTAGTCGCCTGCGAACACGCAGGCATCATCAGGGGAAGAGTATGTTAATCAAGAAGAATCATCGCTGGGCATTATCTGAGAACGACGCGACGCCAGAGTCGGTTTACAAAGAACGACGAGAGATCTTAAAAAAGCTTGGGATTGCTGTTGTAGGAATGCCACTAGCTGCCAATGCTCAAGCTGGGATATTTGATATCTTCTCCTCTAAAGAGACGACAGCAACAACCGACCCTAGGGTAAATCTTGATGCCACCAAACCCGAGCAATATCAAGCTAGCCTTTCACTCACTCCAGAAAGTAAGGTACTAAAATACAATAACTTTTACGAGTTTGGCACTGACAAAGGCGACCCTACTAACAACTCTTCTGAGTTTATCACTGATCCATGGACAGTTGAGATCGACGGCTTGGTTAACAACCCAATCAAGCTCGACTACGATGACATTTTTAACAAGTATACGCTTGAGGAGCGCATCTACAGACTGCGCTGTGTAGAAGCTTGGTCGATGAATATCCCTTGGATTGGTTTTCCGCTTGCCGACCTGATTAAAATGGCAGACCCTCAAAGCGGAGCGAAATACGTGGCATTCGAAACGCTTTACGATCCAAAACAGTTTCCAGCACAGCGCTCGTGGAGCAGTATTGATTACCCTTATGTTGAGGGGCTAAGACTCGATGAAGCAATGAACCCACTCGCGCTCATCTCAGTTGGGCTTTATGGCAAAACGCTCGCCCCACAAAACGGCGCACCACTAAGGCTTGTCGTGCCATGGAAATACGGCTTTAAAAGCATTAAGTCGATTGTTCGTATTCGCCTTACTGACAAAGAGCCGCCAACAACCTGGAATCGTTCTGCACCAAGTGAGTATGGCTTCTTTGCCAACGTCAACCCACAAGTCGATCACCCAAGATGGAGCCAAGCGAGCGAGCGCTTTATTGGTGAAGGAAGCCTACTGAGCAGTCGCAGGCAGCCTACCTTGATGTTTAATGGTTATGAAGAAGAGGTCGCGCACCTATATAAAGATATGGACTTGAGGAAGTTCTATTAATGAAGCTCTCTCCTAAATCCATAGTCGCGCTAAAGGTACTCATTCATACCGTGTCACTTGGCTTTTTTGCTCTACTAGTCATAGCCATCAACAATGACAGCTTGGGTGGCGATCCAGTGCAGAGCATTATTCATTTCACTGGCATCAGTGCGCTTAATACTCTGTTCATAACCCTTCTCGTCTCACCGTTAGCACGATGGAGCAAACAAGGTCTATTAGTACGAGTGAGACGGCTACTCGGCCTTTACTGTTTCTTTTGGGCTGTATTGCACCTCATCGCCTTTGCGACGCTAGATCTTGGGCTAGACTGGAGCCTACTCGCCTCAGAAATAGTAAAACGACCGTACCTCACTGTCGGTGCTGCTGTTTGGGTTATTTTGCTACTGCTATCGGTTACATCAACCCAAGCCATGATGCGCAAGCTCGGTTCAAAGTGGCAAAAGCTGCACAACTGGGTTTATTTGGCGGCGATACTAGCGCCTATACACTTTTATTGGTCAGTTAAATCAGAGGTGGCAGAGCCAATCGTCTACATGCTCATCGCTGTATTACTCTTAGCGGCGCGGTGGAAAGTGCTCAAAAAGCGGCTTGGTGTAAAGGCTTGACTGAGTACTTATCGGATGGTTTGAACAAAAACGATGACCGTTTGGCTAAAGTGTGCGATCGAGCCATTTGAATTCTGTATTTGTTGATTAGCCAGGAGTTTTTTGTGAATCAAATGTTTTAACATTGCGTTGTCCGCAGTCGTTTTAACACTGACACAGATGGTGATAGAAAATGGAATTAATAAGTACAAGCTGTACGCCTCGCCAAGCACACATCAATGCCGCTCTCGGCTCTCTCGTCGTGGTCGCAGTCGCAATCTTCTTTATGGATATAATGGGTGGCACCCCATCAATACTCTTTGCTCTTGTCGCGTCAGTCGCTTGCATCGCGAACTTACGCCATCTGTTTGTTCAGCCAAAAACAGATACTGAAGAAATCAAAGTGACCACCGGATCCGTTGAAAGCGTCACTGTCACTGAGCAACCAACGCCGCCACAAAAAGCGCCGCCACGTAGACGACCAAATCTATATTTAGTTAAGTAGTCACTTATAAAAAGGTTCAAACACTGCGTTTGAACCTTTGATGTTATATTTAATGACGCTTGAAGGTGAAGACCTTCCTCTTATTCAAAGTGGATAACACCCTTTAGTAACTCTTTGTTGTCGACAACGGAATTCTGATAATCCAATCCGACTGTGGCAAAGTCAAAGCGATGTGTAAGCATCATATTGGCCGTCAATTTACCCTGCTCCATCAACTGCTGCACTTTGCTAAAGTCTTCCATGGTCGCATTGCGACTGCCCATCAGTGTGGTTTCTTTTTTATGGAAATCAGGGTCGCTGATCTCTAGGTTGCCTTTAAACAAACCAACGAAAACAATCTTGCCACTATGACGAATATGATTCACCGCACCGTTCATCGCATGAGGGTTACCTGTGGCATCAATCACTACTTGAGCCAACGCACCGTTAAATTGCGCTTTGAGCTGCTCATGGAAATCCGCATCCATCGGGTTAAGCGTTGCTAGCTTAAGTTCACTTTCCACATGCGCGCGACGCTCAGCTTGCGTATCTGCCACGACAACACGTGCACCATCCGCTGCTGCGATAGCAGCTGCGCCAAGACCAATTGGCCCTGCGCCGACTACTAAGACAGCATCGTCTGCCGATAGCGCAGCACGTCTGACTGCATGAGCACTGATTGCAAACGGCTCAATCAAGGCTGCGGTTTCATTATCAACGCCATTGACCTTTAGCACGTTCGATTGCGGCACTGAAAGGTACTCACAGAAGCCACCATCTTGATGCACACCAATCACAGAAATGTTTTCACAGCAGTTGGTTTTGCCGCTCAGGCACGATGGGCACTCAAAACAAGCCACATAAGGGATTAACGCAACTTTATCGCCAATTTGGAAATCGCCTGAGACGCTCGCGCCCATTTCAGTCACTTCACCACAAAGCTCGTGGCCCAAAACGCGCGGATAGCTGAAGAAAGGCTGGTTACCAGTAAATGCGTGAATATCCGTGCCGCAAATTCCCACTGCAGCCACCTTAACCAATAGCTCATTAGGGAGCACTGTTGGCATCGCTTTTTCGGTATAGCGCATTTGATGAGGCTGTTCACATACTAGTGTTTTCATTGTCTTGTCTCTTACGTATTTTGAATAGCTCAATTGTATTTAAACGGGTTTTTATTGGTTTTTTTTCACTAAAATATGTGCTTTCTATCAATGTTGATGGGTTTTTAATGGTATTTTATTGCAATCAAGGCAACGACTAGGACGTCAATCATGGCGCGCAATAAGAATCTTCGCGAAACCACCACCAACCAGTTACTCGATGCAATCAAGCTTGGCCACATCGATTCACCGTTACCGTCACAAGCAGCGCTGGCCGATCTGTTTAGCGTTAGCCGAACCACGATTCGACACGTTATGAATGACTTGTGTGATAAAGGCGTGCTTGAGCAAGAGGACGCTGAATGGACAATTAAACGCTCACCTTCTGAGCAAGATGGCTACAACACTCCGCTATCAGAGAACGAGCTCCAGCGGGCACAGTTCGAGGTGTTCTTTAATAACGCCATCAAATCCAAGCAGATGATGCCAGGGCAGGAATTTACCGAGCTAGAGCTGTCAAAACAGTCCAAATGCTCGACCACTGTGGTACGTGAACACCTCATTCGCTTCTCACGCTTTAGTCTGATTGAGAACATCCACCGCGGCCGCTGGCGCATGGTTCAGTTTGAAAAAGGTTATGCGGCTAGCTTATTTGAGCTGCGCGAGATGTTGGAGTGCCATGCCTTAAGCCGCTTTATGAACTTGCCTTTAAGTGATGAACGATGGCAAAAAGCGCAATATTTACTGCATGAGCATAGAGAGCTTCGCGATACTATGGTCAGTGAATTTCGCGCGTTTTCCGAGCTCGACCAGAAGTTTCACTCGCTGCTGCTTTCAGCGTCCAACAATCCATTTATGGATCAGTTCTATGACATCATCTCGATGATATTTCACTACCATTATCAATGGGATAATACTGACTTGCGCAAACGTAACATGGTGGCGATTGAAGAGCACATGGCCATCTTAAGCAAGATGCTGAGCCGAGATGACATTGGGGCGATGGGCGAGCTAAGACGGCACCTTCAAACCGCCAAGCGAACGATGGAAAACAGTCTAATAATGGAAAAGCCAGCGTAATGCTGGCTTAATTATTTCGTCATCTTGATTACGAGCCAAACACCATATTTGGCAGACCAATCGAAATCATCGGGATGTAAGTAATCATTAGTAAGGCGACAATCAGTAACATCCAGAATGGCATCACTTCTTTCACAAAGTCCTCTATCGACACCTTGGTAATCGAACAGGTCGTAAACATCACCGTACCGAGTGGCGGGGTAATAGTGCCAATCGCACTATTGAAGATAAAGATAATACCAAAGTGTACAGGGTCGATGCCGTAAGACGCAGCCACAGGCGCTAGCAGCGGAGCCAATACAATCATCACCGCGTTGCCTTCTAGGAACATACCAATGATCAGTAGGAAAAGGTTAACCAGCAGTAAGAAGGTAAACGGACTTTCAACGGCGCCAGTCAGCCATGTCGCTAGGTTTTGCGGTACACGCTCCCAAGTCAGGAACTTAGAGAAACCCACTGCCACACAGATGATCAACAAGACGTTTGCAGAAGCAAGCACCGACTCTTTCGTCGCACTCCAAAGCAAAGACGTATTCATCTGCTTATAAACAAACATACCCAATACCAGCGCATAAAGCACTGCAGCTGCGCCCGCTTCTGTTGGCGTAAACACACCAAAGCGAATACCACCGATGATGATGACAGGCAGCAACAGTGCCAAGAACGCATCTTTCGCAGAGATAGCGATTTCCTTCGCAGAGGCACGCTTTTCACGGATTGGCGCATAGTTGCGTTTTTTCGAGATGACCGAAACCAGCCCCATCATCATCCCACACAACATGACCCCAGGAACCACACCGGCTAAGAATAACTTACCAATCGATACGTTATTGACGTAACCGTAGATAATAAGAGCAATACCCGGTGGAATGATTGGTGTGATCAGTGATGATGCTGCCGTTACCGCAGAAGAAAATGACGCGCTGTAACCACGAGCCACCATTTGAGGTACTAGAAGTTTCGAGCTCATTGCCGCATCGGCGATATTAGAACCGGAAAGGCCGCCCATCAAAGTACTCAACACAACGTTGACCTGTGCTAGTCCGCCGTTCATGTGACCCGTCAGTACTTCAGAGAACTTCAGCAAGCGCTGGCTGATGCCAGAGTGGTTCATGAACACACCCGCCATAACAAAGAATGGGATAGCGAGCAATGTCACTGATTCTAAACCACCAGCCAGTCGCTGAACCATCATCATCATTGGCAAATGGTCGTTAAGAAGGAAATAAGCCAAGGTCGCAAGGAAAATACAAAATGCGACAGGAATACCCAATGTAAATAGGAAAAGCAGGGCGGAAATCGGCAGAATGACTGACATGATTAGTCTTCCTTATTGCGAGAAGCGAAGAACGAGTAAAGGTGCTTAAGTTGGTGATAAAGCATAAACATGCCGCTCACAGGAACTGCTGCGTAGATATAGATATATGGAATTTTAAGCGCAGGTGTAAATCTCACTTGAGAAAACGGCAGCAGTTTCCAACCCCAATACACCATGAACACTAATGCAAAAATCACCAATAGCGGTCTAATTAAGTTATCCAACACGTTCGCCGCCGACGCTGGGATTTTGTGAACCAGAAAATCGATTCTGACCACTTCATCTGTACGCATCAAGGCGCTCGCGCCCATAAAGGTCATCCAAACAAATAGGGCTAGACAGACTTCTTCAACCCAGGCACTTGGCGCGTTAAATACGTATCGTGTCACCACGCCATAGCTCATCAGTACAACGATAATGGCTAAGAATGAGGCTGCAACAGCGGTGTCGAGCTGACTGATTCGGTCAAGTGTTGCCATGATTTTGTTTTTTGGCGACAGCTCGGTGTGATTGAGTGAAACTTGAGTTTCCATGATGTGCTCCAAAAGCTGAAATAAGGGGGCTCAAAGAGCCCCACATTGGTTACAGCTGTTCTAACTTGTCTTGAACGTCTTGATATAGATTTGGAGTCCACTCAGGGAACTCGCTTTGCACCACTTTACGTGCTGATTCTTCAAACGCAGTGATGTCCACTTCGTTGATCGTCACGCCTTCAGCTTTTAGCTGGTCAATCGCTTGCTGCTCGCTCTCGGCAATCAGTGTCGCGCCATAGCTCACCATATCGCGGCTGGTTTCAAGGATGATGCGCTTCTCTTCATCAGAGAGTGATTCCCAGAACATAGTGCCGGCCACAAATGGCGACATATGCTTAGTGTGTGTTGTTAGGTTGAGGTTTTTCACTACTTCATGGAATTTACCGCCATGTAGCACCACGGCTGGATTCTCTACCCCTTCAATCACACCTTGAGAAAGACCTGGATAGACATCCGCTAGAGACATTGGCGTTGGAACGCCGCCCATCGCTTTCACCGTTGCAACAAACAAGCGAGAGTGTTGAACACGCACTTTCACACCATCTAAATCAGCCGGTGTTTTCACCGAACCTTTAGAAAGCAGATGGCGGGTACCGTACACCACATCTGGCACTACGATTTTCAGTCCTTTATCCGCCAAATCATCGTTCAAGCCTTCAAACCACTCGGTGTGAAGCAGCTTCGATTTCTTCTCGAAAGATTGAGACAGGTAAGGCGCATTGATGATGCCAAGATCTGGCACCGTATCCATTAGGTAGCCGTAAGAGCTGATGGTAATGATGTTGGCACCAAATTTCGCTTGCTCCATCACCTCTGTTTCGCTGCCCAATTGGCTCGATGGGAACAGACGGAATTGGATTTCACCGTTTGATTTCTCTTTTACTTGGTCAGCCCAGTAGTGCATCGCTTTGTCGATAGGCTCACCCGGTTGGTTGCCGTAAGCGATCATCACTTCCGTCGCTGCGTTGGCGCCAAACGCCATCGCTAGCGTCATACCGACAGCACAAGAGAGTTTTTTCACAGTGGTTTGTAGGGTAGTCATTGCTTTTGTTCCTTTTTATATTTTTGCTTTTAGTGGCCGGCTGTTTACTTCGAAAGCTGCTGAATCGCGGCTCTCATACCGAGCGTTTGGATGTTGCTTACATAACCTGTCACCATGGCCTCAAGGTTTGGTAACTCAGTTAGGTCGCATCCCCAATGCTGACTCATCGACAAGAATGCCTTCACATTGCTCGCCTGCGTTTCAGGGTGAGCACGCCATGCGGTGAAAGGGTCTAGAAGATGTTGGTCATCACTGAGTGGAATCTCTTCATCACCACGCTTACCAAGATAGAAGCAGTACAGCGCCGCTAAACTAAAGCTAAGGTGCTTAGGTGCCGTGCCTTCTTGCTCAGTGAACGTTAGAAGCTGTGGTAATAAGCGCGTTTTGAACTTTGTCATTGAGTTCAGCGCGATAGAAAGTAGGTAGTGTTTGATGTATGGGTTTTTAAAACGGTCGATAACGCTGTCTTTAAACGCAAGCAGCTCATCTTTATCCATATCCAGAGATGGAATCACTTCGTCTTCAAGCAAGCGATTTAGGAATGGATAGACGTCGTTATCATTGATGGCTTCGCTAACGGTATCAATACCGCATAGATAGGCAACCGCCACCATTGCGGTGTGTGCACCATTAAGAATGCCAACCTTACGTTGTTTGTAAGGGGTAATGTCTTCAACGACCTTTATGTTGAGATCGAGTTGGTCTAGCTTGAGTTTACTCTCAAGCCATTTCGGACCTTGGATAACGAACAAGTAGAAATACTCTGCAGCAACGACGAAATTGTCTTGATAGCCCAATGCCGTTTCAAGTTCGCTGAGTTCGTCTTTTGGGTTACCGGTGACTATTCTATCAACTAACGTGGAACAAAATGTGTTGGCTGTCATAATCCAATCACAAAATGTTTCGCCAAGTTGCCATTCGTTAGCGTATTTCAGCACAATCTCCTTTAGCGCTTCGCCATTGGCATCAATCAGCTCACAAGGTAGGAAGATAAGTCCCATGTCTTGCGCGCCATTGAAGAACTCAAAACGTCTAAACAAAAACTGCGTCACTTTGGCAGGGAAGCTAACGGGAGGAAACGCATCAAAGGTGTCTTGATCGTTGTAAACGATACCCGCTTCCGTGGTGTTCGAGACCACCCACTCAAGCTCTGGGTTTTCAGCAATCTTTAGGACTTCTTCATACTCACCGTACGCCATCACTTCGCGATTAACAGAAGTGATCACACGAGGCTCGGCAACACTTTCACCTTGTTCGTTGATGCCTCGGATAAGCGCTGTGTAAACGCCTCCTTGGGTATCCAGTTTTGGGTGGCCAGCATCAATTGGTCTAACTACGGTAATACCCGCATTAAAGTCAGTGTGTTCATTAAGTAAGTCAAATTGCCAATCTACAAAAGCGCGTAGAAAATTGCCTTCGCCAAACTGAACCACTTTTTCAGGTCTGATGGCGTGGATGGATGGATCTCTTGTGAGTAGTGTCATTCTTAGTCCCTAAACGATAGGTAATAAACGATAGGTAAACGCTGTTGTCGGACAGGTGTTATCGATTGTGGGATTGAGTGTAAGCCGGGCTTTTCACTAACACGCGACAAATTAATCGCAAACGTGTAAGTGATCATCGTTATCTGTTTTTTATCTGTTTTTTATTTGCTATTTCATTTCAAACACCCGTTCATTAATACAACACATTCTCTATATCAGGCCTGATGACTGATTATTTTATATATCGTTGGGGGAGGCGCTGTTTTTAATTGATTAAAATACAACTCTAGCGTTAGAATGTTTGCGTCGGACGGGAATCACATGACTGGGATACCCATGAAAGCTTTTATCAAAATTCACTCAACAGACAATGTTATTGTTTGCTTACAAGCACTAACGAGCAATCTCACGTTAGATGTCGACACAACCGAACTCACGTTGAAGCAAGACATGGATCGCGGCAGTAAGGTTGCTCTGAGCGATCTGAATACTGGCGATGCCATATACAAATACGGCAGCATCATAGGTACAGCGACTCAGCCTATTAAGCGTGGCGAGTGGGTACATACTCACAACATGAAGACCACGCTATCTGACACCAATGACTACCAATACACCCCGAACTTCGTTCGTCCGCGCCGCTATGAGCAAGCCATGCCAACGTTTAAAGGCTACGAAAGAGCCAATGGTGATGTGGCGATCCGCAATGAAATCTGGGTCATTCCTACCGTTGGTTGCGTCAATGGTATTGCTCAGCAAGCGATTAACTGCTTTAAACAAAAGCACCCTGCTGTTGATTGCGATGGCCTGTTTTTGTTTCCGCATAACTATGGCTGCTCACAGCTTGGCGACGACCATGAAAACACTCGCCAAATCCTCGCCAATATGGTTCGCCACCCAAATGCGGGAGGCGCGTTGGTCATTGGGCTAGGTTGCGAAAACAACCAAATTGCCCCTTTCAAGGAGCTAGTCGGTGACGTCGACGATAGCCGTATCCGATACATGATTGCCCAAAATGAGCAAGATGAAGTCGCCGTCGCCCTTGAGCACCTAGAGGCTATTTATGACACAGTTCGCCAAGACCAACGCTTTGATATTCCATTAGGCAAACTCAAAGTTGGCCTTGAATGTGGTGGCTCCGACGGCTTATCTGGCATCACCGCCAACCCAATGCTGGGCGAATTTTCAGATTTTCTCATCCACTTTGGTGGCACCTCTGTACTCACCGAAGTACCAGAGATGTTTGGAGCAGAACACATCTTGTTTGAGCGCTGTATTGATAAACAAACCTTTGATAAAGCCGTCGAGATGGTCAATGGATTCAAGCAGTACTTTATCGACCACAATCAGCCAATCTACGAGAACCCATCACCGGGCAACAAGAAAGGCGGCATTTCTACGCTGGAAGATAAATCCATGGGTTGTACTCAAAAAGCAGGCACCAGCCCAGTCATTGACGTACTTGAATATGGAGAAGTGTTGGCAAAACCTGGCCTTAACCTATTAAGTGCACCAGGCAACGATGCGGTTGCAACGTCTGCCTTGGCGGCAAGCGGCTGTCATATGGTGCTGTTCACCACAGGTCGCGGCACCCCTTATGGCGGTTTTGTCCCTACCATGAAAATCTCGACCAACTCAGAGCTTGCTGCCAATAAGCCGCATTGGATTGACTTTAATGCCGGTCAATTAGTGGAAGAGATTTCTATGGACGCCTTGGTTGAGCAGTTTATCGATAAAGTGATTACGATCGCCAGCGGTGAGAAAACCAACAATGAGCGCAATGGTATTCGTGAGTTGGCGATATTTAAGTCTGGCGTGACGCTATAGCCATTAACCGCCCATCAAAACAAGGCTCAACCATTTGGTAGAGCCTTGTGACCTTTAGGTAAATGGATCGAGCTTTTGCAGACGATATTGCAACGGAGAAATAACGTAATAGCGCTTAAAGCTACGCACAAAAGCGCTCGCCTCACTGTAGTTGAGAGTTTCAGCAATGGTGCCGATATCAAGTTCAGTATTTTCCAGCAATTTGGATGCCACCGCCATACGTGCGCGCAGTACGATATCTCGAAGACTAAGTCCATTGCGTTGGAGGTAAAAACGCAGTTGCCTCGAAGTAATAGAAAACTCCATAGCAACATCTGGCACCGTACTTTTAGTAAAGTGCGAGCTAATCACAACTTCAGACACCTTTCGTTCAATATCACTCAACTTATCACCCTCAAGGCCATCATTCGATATCAGTTGATTTGATAGTAAAAGATCGATACATGAATGTTCGAGTGAAATCGGCTCATTAAGCCAACTAGTGGGTAGTTTGATGAGTGTTTGCGGCTGATTGAAACGCAGAGTGCAACCTGAAAAGAGAGCTCGATACTGCGCAACGTAATGCGGCGCGGGATAGCAAAAATCGAGCACCAGCTTATCCATATCCGCCCGATGACCAATGATGATGCGGATCAGCAAAGCCCAATATCCAGCGGCAAAGTCTTCACTGAGTAGCTGCACCGCATCATCGTCAGCATTAATACCTGGCACTATCGTTAAATAGTCAGACGCTTCCACCAGCGACTCTTCATAGTATGTCGTCGTCATCGCCAAAAACTGCTGAGAAAGTGTCAACCCCATACGAACACTTGAACTGGCAGCAACGACGTAGCCATATAAACCAAAGTCTTGCACGGTTACGCGCTCATACAGCTTTAAATACAGGCCAGGTATGAATTTATTGTAATGGCGCGCCCACTGCTCAGCTTGTATTAAGTCCATATCCGCCTGCTTGGTAACACGCTCTGTCAGTTGGCGTTTAAGTGACAGAGCCATTGACGGGCGCTCGCTTTCAAGCACTTCTATTAAGTACTGAACGATCACTTTAGCAAAATAGTGGTTCTGTTCGCGTAAGTTCATCCATGTCTCATAAATCAATCTCTTCATGTCTAAAATGTCAATTTCATTTAAAAAAGTCAATTATTGAACATCGGAAACTGCAACGATTAGGGCTTTAAAGCGCGACAACACTATAGGCTATTCTATGTCTGAGAAGATCCCTAATTTCTATGCCTCTCGGCGCACCTTTATGGGCGCAGAACGCATTCACAACTTAGCTGAACACAATCTCGACTATGCGATGCTTGGCGTTCCTTACGCTGAAGGTACATTCGCCCCTTATATTCAGGCGGGACAAGCAGAAATGCCTAATGCCCTTCGTGATAACCCTGTGACCATTTTCTTTGATATTGGTGATGTCGGGCTCTACGACGTCGATACCGATTTAACCCTACTTGAAGGCATTAAAATCGGCGATATCGGTGACGTCGTAATTAGCCCAGGAGAGGGAGAGTTAAACAGAAACCGCATCACAAATAGCGTCAAAGAGATTTTAAAGTCAGGTGCCGTACCTATCACTGTAGGAGGCGATCACTCCATCACTTACCCGCTGGTTCGTGGTTTTGAAGACTGCGGGCACCAAATCGATTTTGTCTACTTTGATGCTCACCTCGACTTTGCGGACATGCCGCTGCAGTCTGAGTTTAATCACGGTACTCAAACCACACATATCCGTAAGTTCCCTTTTGTGCGAAACATTACCGTTATAGGTGCACGTAACTCTACCGCCGCAGAATTTAGGCGAGCGAAACAGGCGGGGATTCGAATCATACCCGTTAGCGAAGTCGACGCGTGCGGCGCAAAGGCGATCATGCAAGAAGTGATTGATGCCAATGTACCAACCTATGTATCACTCGATATCGATGGTATGGACGCGGTTTACGTTCCGGGCACAACCCACCCAGAATCTGGCGGAATAACGTTCAAACAGCAAAAAGATCTACTGTTCGAACTCAACAAGGCCGCAGAGGGCAATATTTGTGGTTTTGATATTGTCGAGCTTTGTCCTGCTAATGACGTCAATCACATCACCGCCCTCACCGCATCTAAACTCACGGCCCTGATGATGGGCTACCGCAGCCATTTTTTGAATAAGTAGGTCAACATTATGCCAATCATGAAACTCAGCCAATCCTATTTTCCTAAGACTGGGTACGGCAAAGAGGACGTACTCAACAAGCTCGATGAACTCAAGCAAGGCATGGTACCTGTTGAGGGCGGTCGTTTTGGTATGTATTCACTAAAAGGCAATGAGGATATCCAAGATATCGTGGAGCAAGCCGCGCTGAAATTCTTCTCGTTCAACGCGCTTTTTACATTTATGAACAAGCCAGCGGGACAAATCGAAGACGAGCTCATTGAAATGATTCGTGAAATATTCCATGGCAGTGACGACATGCGCGCCAACTTCACCACCGGCGGGTCTGAGTCCATTTACTGTGCAATGAAAGCAATGCGAGATTGGGCTCGTGAAACCATGCCGCACATCAAAGAGCCCGAATTAGTGATGCCGTATTCCGCACACTCCGCATTCTCGCGCGGAGGCAAGTACTTCGGCATCAAGATTGTTCGAACTCCAGTCGCAGCAGACAATCGCGTTGATATCGAAGCCACCAAAGCCGCGATCAACGAAAACACCATCGGTCTTGTTGGCTCTGCACCTTGCTGGCCATTTGGTGTTTACGATCGTATTGAAGAGTTATCTGAGCTAGCAGCAGAGAAAGGTCTGTGGCTTCACGTCGATGCCTGTGTGGGTGGCTATCTCGCCCCCTTCGTTAAGAAAGCAGGCTACGAGCTTCCGAACTGGGATTTTACCGTACCGGGCGTGCGCTCTATTTCTGCTGATATGCACAAATATGGCTATGCTCCTAAACCAATGTCGACTGTGATGTATCGCGGGGGAGATGAGCAGTTTCATCACTATACCGTCGTTGATGACTGGCCTTGTGGTGCGTACTTTACCCAGTCATTGGGGGGTAGCCGTACCTTCGCCTCAACCGCAGGTGCGTGGGCAGTGATGAACTACCTAGGTGAAGATGGCTATGTCGAAAATGCGAAACGCATTATGACCATTAAGCAAATGATGATTGATGGCTTAGCGCAGTCAAATGATCTTCGCACCGCCAACACGGATTTGTCACTGCTCATTATTGACTCTCCTACCTTGGACATCACTAAAGTCGTTGCTGGTATGTCTCAGCGAGGTTGGAGTTTGCTAGGCAACGCTCAGCCACCAGCTATTCATCTGGCTATTGATCCAATTTCGGATGAACAAGTCGAACGTATGCTTATCGACTTTTATGATGTGGTCGAAGAGGTGAGATCTGGGGAGGGGGAACAGCAAGGCTCCCTTTCGTATTCAGGAGGCCATGGGCAAAGCTACACACCTAAGTGGGTGAGACAAGTGCTGGAGATACTACCTAAAAAGCTCTCTAAGTAACCCCTAAAGTTAAAGGTAGCTCAAGTGCAGTGAGCTGCCTTTGCCTCAAATGATTCCATAACGGTTTAAATTGACACAGGCCGTAGTGACACCTTACTAGCTATTAGTATGAGCTGAAAGCCCTTGCGAACACACTCACGAATGACTAGTGCACTTCTACCTGCATGCATATATACTCTGCATCAACTTTTTAAACCAAGAAGAAACCATGAAGAACTATCTGACTACATTCTTAAAAGGAATGGCGATGGGTGCAGCGGACGTTGTACCTGGGGTATCGGGAGGTACGATCGCCTTTATTACTGGTATTTACGATACGCTACTTGAGAGTATTCGCCGCGTAAACCCAAGTATACTGGGCATCTGGAAACGTGATGGCTTTAAAGCGGCATTTGACCATATCAATGGCTTTTTCCTTATCGCTCTATTTGGCGGCATCCTAACGTCAATCCTGTCATTGGCGAAGTTCATCTCTTGGGCTCTAGAAACCCACCCTGTTCCAGTATGGTCATTCTTCTTCGGCCTTATCTTGGTCTCGGTCTACCACATGATTAAACAGGTCGAGCAAAAGACGCTGTCTCGCTTCGTGTTCTTGCTACTCGGCGCGGTCTTTGCCTACAGCATCACGGTTCTTAAACCGCTGCAAATGGATCCAACCAGCCTAAACATCTTCTTCGCGGGCTGTATCGCGATTTGTGCGATGATTCTACCTGGTATCTCGGGCAGCTTTATTCTTCTATTGCTTGGCATGTACACACCTGTATTAGGTGCGGTTAAAGGTCTTCAACTAGACGTTATGGTGATCTTTGCGATGGGCTGTTTGATTGGTCTACTATCGTTCTCACACGTGCTGTCTTGGTTACTGAAGCGTTTCCGTGATTTCGCTCTAGTGTTCCTTACGGGTCTAATGCTTGGCACCTTACCTAAGCTTTGGCCTTGGAAAGAAACCATTTCATGGCGTACCAACTCAAAAGGTGAGCAAGTACCACTAATCCAAGAAAACCTATCACCATTCAACTTTGAATCTGTGACAGGTCAACCTTCGCAACTGGCAACTGCCGTTGTTCTAATGTTAGTGGGTATTGGCCTAGTACTAGCGCTTGAAAAGGTTGCGGAGAAAGGTGAGAAATAATCCCACCGGCTAGAAAGAAAAGGCTCACTTAGTGAGCCTTTTTTGATCGTATTGGAACGTAAGTTAGAACACAAAGTTAACCATGATGGTGTACATGTTCGCGTCGGTGTCCGAGCCTGGTGAGTCGATAAATGGTCCACTGATCGGTCGACCGTTATTATCCAACCCAAAACTCTCAAATCGCTGCCATTCTGCATTAATCGATACGTTGTATAAAACATCGTACCTCAGGCCGAGAGTCCAACTATCGCCTGTCTTTCCATCATAAGCGTTGTCATCAGAAGCCTCACGATAAGTCTGACCGTAAGCTATGTAAGGCGTAAATTTCTGCACTCGATAAGCAGCACTGCCATACCAAGACGAGCCTAAGTCATTTTGCTGCCCTTCAGCCGTTAACTTCAACTGACCAAAGTCATACTCACCACCGAGTGAATAGAGCTTTATATTTTGATCCGGCTGCCTTTGCTCATTCCATGGCGCTGGAACCTGGTGGAGCTTTATTATCTGGTCAAAATTGGAATCTAGATAAGCAAAGTTCACTCTAAAACTATCACCAATAAGCTGTAGATTTGCCCCCCACATATTTTTAGTTTCAAACTCCAACGTCACGGAAGGATTAAAATCAACTTCATTATTGTCTTTAAACCCAACAAACGGCGTGAGAGCCAGTTGCAACTCATCATTAATACCATAGTTCCAAGTCACACTAGCGCCATTAAACGCGGTGATACCGAGTATGCTGTTGTATACCTCTTCATTTGGTCTGGCCATTGTGTAAGCGTGACCGACATAGTAATACTCAGACGCCAAAAACAGAGGCAACCGAAGGCGTCCTCCTCTAAACTCAAAGTCTCCAATTGAGTAACCTAAATAGGCCCACTCCAACTGAGGTTCGCTCCAGTGATCTTGAGGGCGTTTAACAACCTGTACCGACGCTTTGAAAGCCTCGTAAAAATAATCTAACTGCACGCCAAACGTAGTATCACAATCAAAGCAGTTTTCATCACTGACATTACGATTGATCATCACTGGCATATCGTTGTCAGAGCGTGCCCAAGAAGTGGAACCAAACCCACTAATCGAAAAGTTTTCGGTAATATCCACCGCGGAGAATGCTGGTATTGATACCGCTGCTAAGCTCATTGTAAGAAGTTGTTTTTTCATTATTATTTATCCTCACTCACCACATAGAGTACTTTCGCTTCACTCGGTACTGCATCCAGCGGCGCATAACCAATTCGATTCGGCTTTTCAGTCAGCCATGCCACCAGCGTGATGACGTTAGCATTGCCGATTTCTTTTGGCGGTCTTGCTTTACCAGAGAAAGATAGACTTGCCCAATAGGCATTCATTTGTGCCACATCTTTGCCAAGTAAGGATTGATAGAACTCAGAGCGTTCGCTAGAGGCCTCTGGCCAGTCAGAGAGTTCCACCCGTTTGCCTTGCAGTGACTTGGCCTTGCCTCGATACAGCATCCTTGCCTTACTGCGGCTAAGTTCATCAAAATCTTGATTGAAAGTAAAAACGGCGTAGTCAGTCGCAGCAAAAGCACGACTATCCGGTGGGACAAGTGCAAGACCAACAAAGAGCATGGTCATGGTGACCAGTACTCTAATTGGCCGAGCTTTTGGAGAAGAACTGACTAACCGCATCATCACCTCGTAAGTTGACTATTTCTCAAATAGGGCTGCGCTTTCTTACAACCTAAATGACGTTAGAACACAAAGTTAACCATTAACGTGTACACGCTGGCGCTGTTATCAGGTAATGGTGTAGACGGAATAGTAATCGTTCTTTCTGGAGCGAATGGACCTGTGCCATCGTTCAGTACTTGGACGTACTGATATTCGGCATTAATAGACACATTACTCAACAAATCGTATCTAACGCCCAGTGTCGACGTCATATTTGAGCGCTCTCCATCTTGATACAGCTGTCCGTATGCTATGTAAGGAGTAAACGGCGCCATTCGATAGCTAGCCAAGCCATACCAATCCATACGCCGCGATTCTGTCTTTTGGAATTCAAAGGTTGTTTTGAGAGCACCGAACTCATATTCAGTACCGATAGAATATATTTTAACGGTGTTCCGATCGGTACCCTCTATCGGAAATGTAGACTCGAAAGGAGGAAATGGTATGGATACAAACCCCGTACCCGAAGAGGTCACATCAAACTCGCCATCCATCACCGAAAAGTTCCAGCGATAAAAATCACCAATCAGCTTGGCGTTCAATCCGTAAAGACGATCGGTTTCAAAATCTAACGCAAAGGTTGGGCTAAACTCGACCTTGTTGTTGTCATTAAAACCTACATAAGGAGTTAAGGAGAGCTGGAGTTCATCCGTTAAGTAATGATTCCAAGTAACAGCGAAGCCGTTATAGCCGGTTATGCCGAGAAAGGCGCCATACACTTCAGTAGGCAGCCTCGCAAGGGTGTAGGCTTGCCCTACATAGAAGTATTCAGATGCTAAATACAGCGGAAGACGCTGGCGGCCAGCTCGGATATCAAAATCCCCCACTTCATAACCAACGTACGCCCACTCTAGGGAAGGGTTGCTCCAATTATCCTGTGGTCGTTTGACGCCTTGAACCGATGCTTTAAACCCGCTGTTGTAATAGTCCAGCTGCAAACCAAAGGTGGTGTCACAATCAAAGCAATTCTCATCTTTGATGAAGCGATTGATAAATAGTGGAGTATCGTTATCAGAGCGAGCCCATGACGCAGAGCCAAAGCCACTAAATGAAAGCGTATCGGTGAGTTCAATGACAGCGTGAGCCGGTGCGCAAAGTGCGGCTAGAATAAGCGTGTGAGACAGTTTCTTCATCATTACTTGCCCCCCTCGACCACGTATAACACATTGGCACCATCTGGCAGCGCGCCAAGAGGTGCATAGCCAATACGCTCAGGTTTCTGGCTTACCCATTCAACCATAGCATCAATATTAGCGGCATCGATTTCTTTCGGAGGGCGGGCTTTACCGGAGAATGAGAGGCTTGCCCAGTAAGCGTTCATCTGCGCCACATCTTTTCCTAGTAGCGATTGATAGAAATCTGCACGTTCAGATGAGCTTTCAGGCCAGTCCGATAACTCAACCCGTTTGCCTTGCAGTGACTTGGTTTTACCTCGGTAAAGCATGCGCGCTTTACTTCGGCTAAGCTCGCTGAAGCTTGAGTTCATTGAAAAGATGGCGTAAGAGTCTGACGCGCTCACTTTGGGCGTGTAAAAAGAGGCTGCGAATATCATTAAGGCTACCACTAGCAAGCCCATGATATTTCCAAGGTTTGTGCATTTTAGCGAATGACGTTTTTTAATCATTATTATTACACTCTAGCGAATTCCTTTCCTAGACTTAGGTTAGATTAGTTTACGAACAGTGATGTTCAAGAATATTCGCTAGGAATCCGGGATATGAATGCGTTAAACAAGATGTCGATCAAAACTCGAATCATTTTAATGGCTGTTTTGCCCTTAATTGTGATTTTAGTCTTTTCCGCTTGGGAAGCGTTCCGAACACAGCGAAACCTGCAACAAATGTCGGTACTTTCTCATCAATCACAGGCACTTGGCTTTTTAGAAAAATACAGCGCCATCCTCCACAATGCGCGCTTGGAGAAGCTCCAACGAACATTTAACAGCAACAAAACTGTCATATTTCCCAAGTTAGATGAATGCCTCGATAAATTACAACTTGTACTCGGCAAAGCCTATTACCTGACCGATATAGAAAGCGTCCAAAATACACTTGATGAACTTAGAGAAGCACAGGCAGAAATAGAGTTTGTTGCGGATATTGAGGAGCTCGAGGAATGGAGTTCTTGGGTTGAGGAGTTGGTCTCTGTTCTTATTGCCAAGCTTGAAGGCGTCAAAGTCGATACAGGTTCACGCTCGATTGAATCTCACCTTAGCGCACTATTCACTCTGGAATGGATACGTTTTTGGGCAACCGAAGAAAACTGGCTTATTCACATCGACATCTATGAAGGACATGGTTCTAGCCATGAACACCAAGAGGGAAACCATCAAACACTCAGTACGCTGTTCGAGAGGCAACAATACCTCATCGACCGATTCTTGAACATCAATGCTGATGCTTCGCAAGTCAGTTTACTTCTTAAAACCTTCTCTGATGAATCCTTCATCAAGAGCATTCAATTTCGAGACCGTGTACTGAGCGAATCGGGACCAAAGCCCAAACTTGTAGAGATCGTAGAAGGAGTGGAAGCCCTGGATCGTCGCTTAGAGCTTATTCAACAAGCCACGGAACAGATCAACCAGCAACTTTCCAATGAAATGAGCATGGACATCAGTGCTCTCGAAACTCGGTTATGGCTCACCATAGGGATTACCTTATCTGTGATGCTAGCGCTACTTATCCTTAGCTTTAACATCGCTCGCCGCATCATCTTTTTCTTGAACAATACTCTAGAGACATTTGAGAAGATTGAGAAACATGATGGTGCTAACGTACTAGCTTCTACAGAAGGACACGACGAATTTAGCCATTTTGGCGGACAGATGAATCGTCTAATAGAAGAGCGACGTGAAAACGAGCGCCGCATGATAGCGGCCAAAGATGAAGCCGAACGCGCCAATGTCGCGAAAAGCTCTTTCTTAGCCAACATGTCCCACGAAATACGCACCCCGTTAAATGGCATTATCGGCATGTCAGGGATCTTGTCGGATTCCCAGCTCGATCCCGTGCAACGCGACTATCTCAACACCATAGAAACCTCATCACAGACGCTGCTGATCTTGATCAACGATATCTTAGACATATCTAAGATCGAGTCTGGTAACCTGCTCATCTCGCTTCACAGCTCAAACTTACGTGAGATCGCCTACGACACGATCGCCATCGTGATGTCAAAAGCCAAGGAAAAAGATCTCGATCTTCAAGTGCGCTTCAAACGTGGCATGCCACATATGCTCATTATCGATGATCACCGTCTGCGCCAGATTTTAATGAACCTCATGTCCAATGCCGTCAAATTTACTAGCGAGGGTCATGTGGGTATTAGCATCGATGTTGAGCATATTGGTGGGGAGCGATGTGCGCTGACGATGTCTATCGAGGACACAGGGATTGGTATCGATAAAGAAAAACAAGATTCAATCTTTAAGCCCTTTACTCAAGAAGACAGCTCAGTCACCCGCCAGTTCGGAGGAACCGGTTTAGGATTGGCGATTTCCTCTCAACTGGTTGAGCTTATGGGAGGACGAATAGAGATCGACTCAGAAAAAGGCAAAGGCAGCCGCTTCTTCTTCACTATAGAGTCAGGTATTGCTCAAGAGAAAGCGCCAACGTCACCACTATTGAATCAAACTCAGTTTGTTGTCATCACCAATCAACAAGGCTTCGCGCAATCGGTAACCGATGAGCTCACCCATTTTGGTTTACAGCACCATGTGATACACACGCAGTTGGGTGAAATTACGGATGTTACAAGCAACAGCATCATCATCTATTGCATGGATGATAGCCAAAATGCTCGTACTGACTTGATGAAACTTGGCGTCACCTGGTCTTCAACCCCTATTGTTTTGGTTCAACCACAAAATGCTCCCGCAGGGGATTATCAAGGGCTTATAGCCGGGCTTGTCACCTATCCGCTACTCGGCGCTCGATTAATTGATGCACTCTCTAACGCGCCAAAACAACACCAAGCACTGGGCAAAACGAGGGAGCCAAAACTCGAGGTAGTCGGAAACGGTAACCCAGCAGAACATATCAGGGTCAAGCCGACACAACCGACACTGCAAGAGATGGCAAAAAGTCCCGATAACCAATCCATCTTGCTGGTAGAAGATAATCTGGTTAACCAGAAGGTGGCCTCGTTACTACTCAAAAAATCCGGCTATCACGTAGATATCGCCAACAACGGACAAGAAGCCTTGAACTTCCTATGCGATGACAGCAATTACTATCACGTGGTGCTGATGGATTGCATGATGCCAGTGAAGGACGGTTTTACCGCGTCAGAAGAGTTTCGACTGTATGAAGAGCAGTATAATAAGGCTCGAACGCCTATTATCGCACTCACGGCTAGCGTGCTCGATGACGACATACAACGCTGTACCAATAGCGGGATGGACGATTACGTCTCTAAACCCTTCAACAAGTCTGTGCTGCTAGAGAAAATAAAAACCATTCGAGAGCAACCAGAGTAGCACTTGATTCTTATCTAACACATCGATTCAACATGAGGCTTTTTATGCGCTGACTTTTTCTCTAAAATCAGCGCAACGTTTTCTATCAAGATCAAATCATGAACAAGAGCTTCATTACTAATGTCATCGCACTTGCGCTACTTGGCGCGGGTTATCAACTGGATAATAGCCTACTGCTATACGCGGGTCTTTTCGCGTTCTCCGGTGCCGTTACCAATTGGCTAGCCATTCACATGCTGTTTGAGAAGGTGCCCGGGCTTTATGGCTCAGGCGTCATCCCAGCTCGCTTTGAAGATTTCAAACTGGCCATCAAGAACCTAATGATGGAGCAGTTTTTTACCAGCGAGAACATCGACCGCTTTCTTAATAAAGAGATGGGCTCGGGAATCAATATCAACCTTGAGCCAGTACTAGAAAAAGTCGACTTCAACCCTGCCTTTGATTCACTGGTTGAAGTTATCGAAAACTCTCAATTTGGCGGCATGCTCGCCATGCTTGGCGGCTCAGAAGCGCTTCAGCCAATGAAAGAGCCATTCGTCGAGAAAATGCAGCAAGCTGTCATCGACATTAGCCAAAGTGACTCGGTCAAACAGGCGCTGATTGAGCAACTTGAATCCCCAGCTATGCTTGATGAAGTAAAAGGCAATGTAGAAGCCATTATCGACCAACGCCTTAGCGAGCTAACACCAAAGCTAGTAAAAGAAATCGTTCAGAAGATGATTAAAGAGCATCTAGGCTGGCTTGTCGTCTGGGGCGGCGTATTTGGTGGTGTGATAGGCGTTATTTCTTCGTTGATGATGTAACGCAGCTTCAAATCAGTTATCGAAAATAAAAAAATTCGAGCTAGAAATGGCTCGAATTTTTTTATTTTCGATAACCTATCAACGACGACGTAATAGATTACCAGTCACGTTGTTTGAATAAATACATAGCCATAGCATTCACATATCATGACTGCCATAATTGAGAAACTAGTGCACTTGGTCAATCAACATGAGCAATAAGATAAACGTCATCACCCTCCCTAAGGGAAACCCCTGTCAGATCATCGACAGTGCCTTCGATGACGAAGGCGGGATTATTGGTGCTCATCGACATGACTACTTTGAAATCATTTGGTGCTTAGATGATGTAGGCAAACAGGGCATCGATTTTGTCGAGTATCCGAGTAAAAAAGGGCGCTTTTTCACCATCGCACCGGGACAAGTTCACGAGACAGCCGAGCTCACTGACAATTATCGTATGATGATTTTCTCAACCGATTTTCTTGAGAACCGTCCGCGCCACCAGCGTATGTTCAATGCCGTCTTTCGCTCTCACGATGACCAACAGCCCTACTTTGATACCTCTGATGAAGGACTCGCCTATTTCGAGCCACTCTTTAGCCTGCTACTGGATGAATTCCACCAACCACAAGCCGATTGGGATCTGATTGAGTCACTGCTTACCAGTTTTTTGCGCTACTTGCTAAGATTTTCCATCGACACCGAAGACACACAGGTGGTAAAAGATGCTCGTATTACCAAGGTACTTGGGCTGATTGAAAGCCACTATCGCTCACAACGCCACGTTCAGTTTTATGCCGACGAACTATCCATTACCAGCAAACGCCTCAACGAGTTAACCAAGAAGCATGTCGGTAAGACCATTACCCGCCTTTTGCATGACCGAATCCTATTAGAAGCGAACCGAGACCTACTATTTTCCACTAAAACGGTAAAAACCATCGCTTTGGACTTAGGCTTTGATGATCCTTCTTATTTTGGACGCTTTTATCGAGGTCTAATGGGTGAGTCTCCGGCAGAATTTCGAAAACGGACGTCAAAATAGTACCAGATAAAGGTCAGTATATCCCTTTCTTAGCCCAGTTTTGGTAACGATAATACCAGTAATAGTGTTTGTATTACTTTCAACGTATTTTGGTTATCCATGAGCATAAATCTAAAGTCTGATCCGATTCAGAAATCGTTTATTCAGTATTTGTTGCCTGCATTATCGGGCATGGTCATCAAATCCATCTTCATAATGGGTGACGCTTGGTTTGTGGGCAAAGGCGTTGGTGCTGAAGGTCTGGGTGCCATCGCTCTCACAATTCCGGCGTACTCTCTTTTTTCTGCTATCGCCATGATGATTGGTATTGGTGGCGCAGCGCTGATGTCGATTGAATTTGGCAAGGGCAACCTCAAAATCGGTCAAACCTTGTTTAGCCAATCGATGCTAGCAACGGCAATTATTACCACGATTACTGTCGTGTCTGCGTTGATTTGGCTAGATGAGATCATTGCGCTCATGGGTGCCAGCGGCTACATGGCGCAGCTCGCGCACGATTATTTAGACGTTATGCTTAAGTTCTTCGTGCTCTATGCGTTGGCTTGGGTCATGTCTTGCTTTGTGCGCAACGATACCAACCCGAAACTGGCCATGTATGCCATGTCACTGGGCGCAGTAACAAACCTAGTTCTTGATTACTTCTTTGTACTTGAGTTTGGTTGGGGCATGAAAGGTGCCGCCTACGCGACGGCTATTTCACAAGGTGTCATTGCAATTGTTCTACTGACGCATTTTTGGCAGCAAAAAGGACAGCTACGCTTGAGCTTGGAAGGTTTAGGGCTAGATAAAGTCGGTCAAATCTTGAAAATCGGCGTTCCGACATTCTTTATCGAGATCACCTCTGCACTGACCATTTTGCTATTTAACTATGTGCTACTTAGCCAGTTTGGCGAGAGTCATATCATCGCTTACGGCTTAACAGCTAACGTCGGTGTGTTTGCGCTGTTTGTCATCGTTGGTATCAACCAAGCTTGTCAGCCAATCATCAGTTTTAACTACGGTGCCAGCAAAACCGAGCGCGTATACAGCACACTCAAGCTTGGACTGGTAACTTCCATTGGCAGTGGACTGTTATTCCTGTCGATTATCTGGTTCACAGCGCAAGACGTGGCACAGTTCTATTTGGGTGCAGAGAGTGAATTACTAGAGCTTTCCGCCACAGCTCTGCTGTTTTTCTTTTATGCCACGCCGCTTATGGGGCTTAACCTGGTCGTTGCCAATCTATTTCAAGCCATTGCCAAACCGAATCAAGCCACCATTATTTCGCTGGCACGCGGTTTTGTGTTTGTCGCGCTAGGGGTGGTTATTCTGCCAGGTCTGTTTCCTGCCAATGGTATTTGGGCAAGTATCCTGTTTGCCGAGGCCGCTACAGCACTAATCAGTTTAGTCTTACTGTTTGCCTTCCTTAAAAGGCAACAGATGAACCTGTCTGAAGCATAACGAGTGCAGCTCTCTTACTATCAACCTTGAACGTAAGAGAGCAATTTTTCACGTAGCCATAAATTGGCTTTGCTATTCTGCTCTCTCTTATGCCCCATCAGAACATAGCTTACCGGCAATGAGCTAAATGGAACCGGCAAGATCTGCAATCCAAACTGCTCGGAAAACTGCTTAGCCATATTCAAGCTTGTCATACCAATGCTTTCGCTGCTCCCGACTAACGCCATTAGAGCGAGAAGCGACTCACATTCTGCGGCGACTTTGCGCGGCTGAATATGTTCCTTGGTAAAATAGTCCACCAGAAAAATCTCTTCGCGGCGCAGTTTTAGTGTGATGTGTTTTTCTTGGTAATACTCCACAGCACTGATCGCCCCCTGAATTCGAGGATGCTGCTTGCTGGCTATCACACAAATCTGGTCTGAGAAGAACGGCTGAGTAAAATAGCTTGATGTCGAGGACTCAGAAAACTCAATCGCTAAATCGGCCTGCCTTAGATTGAGCTTTTCACGTAGTTGCGCTTCGGTAACAGTTGTCGGAGACAGCACAATTTCACAGTTCCCTAAACTTTTATCGGCTTCGATTTTCGGAACTAGATTAAGCATCACAGGTTCCGTGGCGTACACCACGAAACGACGCTTTCCCTCAACAGAAAACTCTTGGGCGTCATTCAATGTGTTTTCGATGGCTTCCAATGCAGGTTCTATTTGACGAGCCATCTCATGCGCCAAATGCGTTGGGGCAATTCCTCTCCCATCTCGAACAAACAGTTGTTGGCCTAACTGGTTCTGCAGCCGCTTAAGAGCACCGCTAACACCAGGCTGGGTAAGGTCGAGTACTTCTGCCGCTACGGTAATGGATTGAAAGCGATACACAGTTAAAAACACGCGCATTAGATTGAGATCAAAATCAGACAGTTTCATATATATAGCCAATAGTTATGTTTTAACTAAATTTATATGCATGTTTGGTTATGAGTCAAGCCGATATAGTGACCTTGTTTCCTGTTAATACTGTGATGAGGTTTTCTATGCTTCGAACGCTTACTCCTTCAACTATCGCTATCGCTGTTATGGCGTCATTCGCTGCTAACGCTGATTATGCAGGCCTTGAGGACTACCAAGGTAAACCTGCAAGCTCCCATACGCTGGAGGCCAATCAGACGCTTGCTTCTACACTACCGTGGCAAGACACGTCTGCATTTGACCGCACCAAACGTGGCCTTATCGCTGAATTTGGTACCCATGCTGCGGGTGAGCTTAAAAACCGATTTGAGTTTATGGCAGAGCTTTCTGTCGATGAGATTCCACCGACAGTCAATCCATCAATCTGGCGCCAAGGTATGCTCAACTATGCAGCTGGCGGCCTTTATGAAGTGACTGATGGCGTGTACCAAATCCGCGGCGCTGATCTCTCCAACATGACCATCTACCGTACAGACAATGGTTATGTGATTCACGATCCTTTACTATCGAAGGAAGCGGCTGCGGCCTCTTGGGACTTTGCCAAACAGCATCTACCAAAAATCAACGGTGAGCACAAAATCACAGGCATGATTTACTCTCACATGCACGCGGATCACTTTGGAGGCTCTCGTGGTGTCTATGAGTCTGGTGACTTCAGCGAAGGTGCGCCAATCTATGCGCCAAAAGATTTCATCAAGGAACTTGCTGACGAGAACGTGATAGCAGGTACCGCGATGGGACGCCGCGCCAACTATCAGTACGGCACAACGTTGGATAACGACGAAAAAGGCATTGTCGACAACGCACTTGGTCTGGGTACATCACGTGGAGAGGTCACGTTGGTAGCACCTACCACTGAAATCCAAGAACGCGAGAAAGTGATCACAATCGATGGTCTCGATTTCCATGCCATCAACATGCCTGGCGCAGAAGCACCAGCTGAGATCGTGCTTTATGTGCCTCAATATCGCTCTCTAAACACTGCTGAGCTGACTTACGATGGTATGCACAATATCTACACCTTCCGCGGCGCTAAAGTTCGTGACGCGCTGGTGTGGACTAAATACCTGACAGAACTAAAAATGCGTTACGTTGATACGGGTCTGGTCGACAACATCCACGCTGCGCACTCTGCGCCAGTTTGGAATGATGCGAATACGCCGCAAAATGAAATTGCCGATTACATGACACTCCAGCGTGACAACTACGGCTTTATTCATAACCAAGCCATGCGTCTCGCAAACCACGGGGTAACTATCCACGATGTGGGACGCGAAATAGAAAATCTGGTTCCTGAGTCTCAAAAGCAAACTTGGCACACTAACGGTTATCACGGCTCATACAGCCATAACGCTCGTGCCGTTGTAAACCTATACCTGGGATATCATGACATGAACCCAGTGAACACCAACCCACTGCAAACACAAGACAAGTCATGTGTGTATGTGCAAGCAGCCGGGGCAGATGTTCTATTCAACGCGGGCATGGAGCACTTTAAACATGGGGAGTATCAAGAAGCTTCTCAGCTGTTTAACGACCTGGTGCAATGTGACCCAAACAATGTGACCTACCGCTATGCGCTTGCAGACAGCTTCGAGCAGCAAGGCTATCAATCTGAAACCATGGCTTGGCGAAACTCTTACCTACAAGGTGCGGTTGAGCTTAGAACTGGCGAGATCCAACCTTCTATCAAGCTGGCCTCAGCAGACGTGATTGCCAATACACCAACGGGAATGTTCCTAGACTTCATTGCTGTTAGGCTTAATGCAGAAAAAGCCGAGCAAGCAGGTTTAGACTTTAACTTTGGTTTGTATCATCCAGATGTGGAAGAGCGATACTACGGCGAAGTGTCTAATGCCAATATGAGTAACATCGAAGTCGATACTCTACCGGAAACCAATGTAGAACTTATCATCCACAAATCGGATCTTACCCGAGTGGCACTTGGCCAGACATCACTTGATGAGCTGCTGAAATCAGGTCAAGCCGGTATCAAGGGCGACGCTGAACTCATTGGCAAGCTCGCGGCTTCACTCGATGAGTTTGATGGCATGTTTGAAATCTTACCTATGCCGAATAAGTAAGACGAATCACAAACGAAAAACCCAGAGCAACGCTCTGGGTTTTGTCTATCTGCGCAGGGCTCTTGTTATCTAAAACAAACATCTGCCCATCGTGCCAACCCTGCTGTAACCGAGCCAAAGTAGTTACCCGAGACTACTGGAATATTTGGCAGCACATCTTGAACCGCTTTGCGAAGAACAGAAGAACGTGCCGATCCTCCCGTCATGTAAATCACATCCGGTAACGTGCCCGCTTGTTGCGCCGCTTCTTTAACTAGATCTTGAATTTTCTTGGTCGGATTATCAATCGCCGCCGCCATATCTGATTGGTTGATTTCAATACCTACATGTTCGCTGTAGAGATCGAGCATCGCTTTGTATTCGGCATTTTCTTCGAGCGCAATCTTGGCTTTTTCAGCCTCACGAATCACCGCATAGCCTAAAGTTTCTTGGTGCAAAGCAATCAGCCGATTCACTTTTTCAGGCTCCAACGCCTCTTTTGCCAGTAACCTTAGCTCTTTCAAGTTGTCGTGAGCATAGAACTTTCTTTGCGCTTGTACGTCGTTGATTGCAATAGGATTCCAGAACTGAGTCACGGGGATATCTAAGCCAGAAAGACGTTTCGTCCCCATACCAAAGGCATGCATAAAACGGCGAAATGCGATGTAAATATCCAAATCGTTACCGCCGACGAGCTGACCTGTATGGGCAATCAGCGATTGCTGTCTGTCGTCTTTTCCAACCCAGGATGGTCCCATCTGAATGTAAGAGCAGTCAGTTGTACCACCGCCAATATCAACTACCAGTACGTTTTTGTTCTCTGTCAGGGTAGATTCGAATTCAAGCCCAGCGGCGACTGGCTCATATTGAAATTCGACATCTTTAAAGCCAGCGCGATTTGCCGCTCGCAGCAAAATTCCTTCTGCTTGGAAGTTAGATGCATCGCCACCTCGTCCTAGAAAGTTCACCGGGCGACCGATGACAGTTTGCTCAATTGTCCTCTCTAGATTTGCTTCCGCTTTACGTTTGACGTTACTCATCATGGCGCAAACCAGATCTTCAAAGAATGAAAGCTGCATATCACGCAGCCCCATTGCACCTAAGAAGGATTTTGGGGACTTAATGTAATAGACATCTTTCGGATCTTCTAAATAGAGATTCAGAGCTTGCTCACCAAACAGCACATCGCTTGGGATCACCTCAATACCTTCTTCACGGTTCATCTTGACGGCACGGCGCAATACAGACTCACCAATGTCATTGGATGGACGAATGTCTAAACAGCGAAATAAGTATTCTGATACGGTTTCTGCTGTTGGTGCACAGAGTGTTGATGCAATGTAGCAGTTATCCCCTACAAGCGGGATTTGCTCAACGCTGCCATTGTTTAAATGCGCTACGGAGCAGTTTGCGGTTCCGTAATCAAAACCGATAGCCATAAGAATTACCTCAACACGTGAAAAAGGCCGCAAAGAATAGCAGCCTGACAATGAACTTCAAGCGCCAAACCGTAAACCCTGCACCAATAGACAGGTCAAACACAAAAATGGGGCTACGATCTGTCGTCGGAGCCCCATTCGCTTTGTTTACACTGTAAAACGCGCTTAGCCAAAGTACCTAGTCAAAGATAGCGATACTTTGACGACTAACCGCAACAAGATCGCCGCGATTATTCCAAATATTGGCTTGCGCGTGAGCATAGCCTTCTGCGGCTTGCCTTGTGTGGGACTGATATGCAAACCAATCTTCAGGCTGCACTGAGCGGTGGGGATGAATAAACTCCAAGTTCCACATCATGGTGCTGGCTGGTGCTGGCGTTCCCATCATCTGCAATACGCCGGGAGGCCAGGCATCAACCAGACAGATTAAATGCGCGTCTGAGATGGATTCAGGAGAAACCTTAAATCGCATCCAACCCCATGTATGTGAGTCTTTACTTGCAGTAAAAGGCAGGTGGCCACGGGCAAGTGCTAGGTCAATGTGTGACGTGTAGTTCGGTGCACCTTGCTCAATCGATGGAAATCTTGGTAGGTCATCGGGTACTGGCATGATGTGGTTATCGTTGTTGTTCACTACAATTTTGGACTCACGATCGGCACCAAAACAGCCCTGTTGGAACACCGCCACTTGACCATTTTGCACCAAACGCGCACTGAGCTGAGAAACGCTTTTGCCTTCCCTAAGAACCTCGACTTCAAAAGTGAACGGCACATCCACCAAAAGCGGGCCAACAAAATTGGTGTTAAGCGAGCGCAGCACACGCTCGCCAGTCAAGTGAGACTGCATCACGGTATACAGCAATGAAGCGGATAACCCACCAAAAACGGTTCTCCCCTGTCCCCATGACGCCGGGATCGACATATGTTCACTGGTTTTCGCACACAGCTTGGCTGTTGCGATTAATTCGTCGAAGTGCATCCCTACCACCTTATGTTAACACCTTGTTACTTAACAATAACTGGTCGGATGGGTTGCTGCAAGAGGTGTTACCTGATTTTGTTACATTTTACACACAAAAGGAAATAACATTCCGTTACCACAACAAACAATCCATTAACAAGAATCAATAGGCGGCTCTTTATTGACGAGAGTAGAACAATCATTCTACACTACAGGTAGTATAAACATTCTACCTGTATAGGACTTGTAATGTCACAACAACAAATCGCAGAAAACCTTGAACTTGCTTTTGCGCAAAAAGGATTCGCAGAGCCAAGTGTCGCTGAGCTAAAAACACTGTCTGGTGTGAGTATGCGCACCTTATACAAATACTTCCCTTCCAAAGAGAGTATGGTCGTTGGTGCTTTAAACCATCGACACCAACGCTACATCGCACTGTTAGAAGAGTGCGCACAGCAAAGTGGGCTAGATGCTACCCTTTCTGCCTTTGACGTTCTTGGTGGCTGGATGAAAGAGCACGCGCCGAAAGGTTGCCTATCGGTCAACGCGCTTGCTGCTTTTCCTGACAACGTGGAGATAAATTCAACCGTTGAACAACACAAACAACAGGTTATCGACTCTCTTGCCAAACTGAGTGGACACGAGGGTCTTTCAGATGCTCTATTTGTTCTGCATGAGGGAACAACAACCGCTTATCCCATTTTAGGTGAATCGGCGATTACCGCTGCCAAAGTAGCTATCACTACTTTGTTTTCTACCCATTCAACAAGCAACAAGAAAGGAATTCAACAATGAGCACGGTAATGACAGGCGTACAGCTGATTGGTCATGGCGATCTAGACCAGCTAGAACTCCGCAGCAATATTCCGTTACCTTCGCCAAAAGAAGATGAGGTTTTAATTAAAGTCAGTGCAGCTGGCGTGAATAATACCGATATCAATACGCGTATCGGCTGGTACTCAAAAGGCGACAACGACAGTGAAGATGCTGGGTGGGCTGGCAATGCGCTCAGTTTACCTCGTATTCAAGGTGCTGATGTGTGTGGTCATATCGTCGCAGTAGGTTCTAATATCGACGCTAGTCGCATCGGCGAACGCGTACTGATTGACCCATGTTTGCGTTATGTCGACGGTCAAAAGCTTGAGCATTTCTGGTACTTTGGCTCTGAGTGTGATGGCGGTTTTGCGGAGTATACGACCGTAGATGCCCGCCAGGCTTACAGTGTAAATTCAAGCTACAAGGACATTGAGCTTGCCTCATTTCCATGTTCATACTCCACTGCTGAGAACATGCTAACGCGTGCAAATGTTACCTCAGGCGATGTTGTATTAGTTACTGGTGCCTCTGGTGGGGTGGGCTCCGCAGCTGTTCAGCTAGCCAAAGCGCGGGGGGCAACCGTTGTTGCAGTTACGAGTGAATCCAAAGCTGGGACACTGCTTGAGATTGGCGCGGACAAGACGGTATCTCGGGGTCAAAACTTAGTGGAAGCGCTTGGCAATAACAGTGTTAATGTCGTGATTGACCTTGTTGCGGGACCACAATGGCCTGAGCTTCTAGAAGTCATGGCACCAAAAGGACGCTATGCCGTCTCTGGTGCGATCGGAGGCCCTCTGGTTGAGCTCGATGTTCGTACCCTGTACCTCAAGGATTTGTCATTCTTTGGCTGCACTGGACTCGAAGATGAAGTGTTCCCGAATCTAATCAGCCGCATCGAAGAGGAGCAGATTAAGCCACTTGTCGGCAAAACACTTGAGCTTGCAGAGATTAAGCAGGCACAAACTGAGTTTGTTGAAAAAAACCACATTGGCAAGATTGTTCTCAATGTGAGTGCATCTTAATCGCGTCTAAGAGTACATAAGGGCGCTTCTGCGCCCTCTTTATTTAATTATTTCTTTCTGGCTGGAAGCATATCCGTCATAGAGCCTTCCACAACTTCAGCCGCAAAAGCAAACGTCTCGGCCAGTGTAGGGTGAGCATGAACCGTATGGGCAATATCTTTCGCTCGACCGCCTAGTTCTAACACTGCGCCGGCTTCGTGAATCAACTCACCCGCGTTTTCGCCGCAGATACCAGCACCAATTAGTGTCCCTGTCTCTGCATCAAACAACGCTTTCGTCACACCATTGGTAGCATTCACACTCTGGGCACGCCCGCTCACCAACCAAGGCACCTTGCCCACACTGTATTGCACACCTTGTTCTTTGGCCTCTGTCTCGGTTAAACCGACCCAAGCAAGTTCTGGGTGTGTGTAAGCAACAGACGGAATGGCCGCAGGGCAGAACGTTGAATCTAAGCCAGCGATGTTTTCAGCTGCAACCTTGCCTTCATGAGTGGCTTTATGTGCAAGCATTGGTCCATCAACAATATCGCCAATGGCATACACATGACCCACATTGGTTTGCATTCTATCGTTAACTTTAACGCGCTCTTTTGCGTCAAGTTCAACACCAAGCAGATCTAAACCAAGGTTGCCTGTATTCGGTGCTCGACCTACTGCAATCAACACTGCATCAAACAAGCTAGGTTCTGGGGCTTTTTTTCCTTCGAATGACACTAAGATACCATCTGGTTGAGCGTCCATTTGGGTCACTAAAGTTTTGGTTAGCGTTTGATACGTTTTCTTAGTTGCACGTTGCAAAGGTTGGACTAGATCTTTATCCGCACTTGGAATGATGTGGTCTTGTGCTTCTACGATTGTAATGTTCGATCCAAGCGCTGCGTAGACTTGTGCCATTTCAAGTCCAATGATGCCGCCACCTACGATAAGCAAACGTTCTGGAATAGACTCCATTGCCAGAGCATCGGTTGAATCCCAGATACGCGGATCATTTGGCGCGATAGCCAGTGAGATCGAGTGGGATCCCGTCGCAATGATGGCGTGCTTAAACTCAACAATTTGATCGTTCTCCCCCGTAACCGCGAGTGTATTGGTAGAGGTAAACTGCCCTTGCCCTTGAAGTCGCGTCACTTTGCGTGCTTTTGCTAGGCCAGCGATGCCTTTGGTAAGTTCGTTGATCTTTGATTGCTTATGTTCACGTAACGCCCCGAGGTCGATTTGGGGCTCGGCAAAGGTTATCCCCATAGATTGACCAAGTTTCGCTTGCTCAATCAGTGATGTCGCATGCAATAGAGCCTTTGACGGGATACAGCCCACATTGACGCACACGCCACCCAAAGTTTCTCTACTTTCGATAATACACACTGACAAGCCCAAATCTGCGGCTCGAAAGGCTGCGGTATAACCGCCGGGTCCACCACCGAGTACTGCAACATCTACGTTGATAGATTCCGTCATGCTGTTTCTCCTTGAATATCTGGTTGGATTTGCTGGGAATTTGCTAAGTGAGCCCCAGTATAGACTGGTTAAATGTCTGAGCAGTGTTAAATCTTTCGGCTAAGTGACCTAGGTTTCAAACTTCGCTTTATCTGTCATAAATAGTCGCTAGTATTAGCGCTCCCATCAATGGCAAAAGAATCACACGATTAACAATGCGAATCAAAGCACTCATCACTATTGCGGCGCTTACCCTTTCTGGTTGCTCTTCCTATCAAATGAACCAACTAGGGTTTCGATCATCTCCCGTTAATGTTTACCCAAACTATATGGATACGATTGAGCTTTGTGAGGTCGCGAACGGTTACCGCCCTACCAACCAAACCATCGTTTCGGTAGGAAGCGAACAATCAAAGCGAGGACTGACCCATGATCGTTGTGACGAACTAGTCAAAGAACTCTATTTCAGCCGTTTCATTAAGAGCATTAAGATCACCCGTCCAGAAACGCCAGCAGAGCCCGTCCCGACACCTCTGCCAGCCAAGCCTCTACCACAACCCGTAGCCAAACCTCAATAGTGCCATTGTCAAGATGCAGGTTTAATGAAACGAGGTTGGCTTGTGCTTACGATAATTGTGCGACGTAGCAACCACATTGCGAATGTTGCAAGCATGATGACCAGTGCGCCGATGGCAAAACCTAGCTCTGTAAGTTGATAGTTCGCTAGATACGCAATAACAACGTAACTCGCGCTTTGCAAAGCGGTCGAAAACAATTTCATTCCGCCATCAACTCGGCCTCTGACTGAATTATCAACCTCATGATGGAGTTTATTGACTCTTGCAATACGGTTAGTCGCGTTAAACACTCCGATAAGCAGAGCCACTAACACAATGGATAACGGTGACAATGTCATTGTCATCACACAAAGCAGCACGCTGATGGATGCCATACTCACCAACATAAGCTGTTGATGGCTTACTTTATTCATTACTTTGACGATCATCAGTCCACAAACCATGGCTCCTACGCCGTAGTTTATCTGCCACCAAGCAAACCACTCACCGGATTGTTGATTCTCTGAAAGGTAGATAGGAACCAATTTTGCCAAATACGTCATCATGGGATAGCCCACACACGATAATGCAATGAAAGCGAAGAATCGCGGAGATTGGCGGAATATACTCGTTGATTCACGCAGTTGCAGGTGGTACGGAGTCCTTTTCTGCTTCGACGAAAAAGATCGATGCCGGATAGCAACAAAACACATCAAGGCGACGAGGGACAACGATGCAGCTAGCAGAGCAAACTTCTTCAGTGACCACAGTTCCAACAACCAAACACCCATACCGCCAGCACTCAAGGTCGTGATCTGCATGACGATCTCTTGCTGACTGGAGATACGGCCATATTCGCTCGGAACATAAAGCTCTTGAGTAAACGCACCATTTGTTGCCCATGCAAGATCGCTCGCGATCCAAAACGCGACTAGGCAAAAAGCGAGTACCCAAACTGAAGATACGCTGTGGTCATTACCTAAATGCGAACGGCTAATCACAGTACCAGCTATCACGACACTGCTGCCCGCAAGCAGTTGTATCAATTGGGTCAGCGCTAAAATACGCTTTCGGGGATAACGGTCTATTGCCGTAGCAATAAGCGGGGTTAGTACAAATGACATTATCGTACAGACCAAGGTCACGACAGCCAAAAACGTTCCATTACTTCCCTGCTTGAGAATAAACCATGGTAACGCCATCAACATCATTCCCGATGCGATACCATCAAACATCAACCCTAGTAGGTGTAGTCTTCTATTCTTTTCCATTCTGTTTCTTCCCTAACCTTGTGACTGATCTCAAGGTTAAAAGCTCAATATAACTTGAGGTCAAGCTATAATTACCTAAAAGATAAGGAGTAATTATGGAGCTTTCCGTAGGACAAGTTGCAAAGCGCGCGGAAGTCGCCGTTTCTGCGCTGCACTTTTACGAGCAAAAAGGGATGATCACCAGTTGGCGTAATCAAGGCAATCAAAGACGGTATGACAGTTCGGTACTGAGGCGAATAGCCGTGATAAAAACGGGTCAGCAATTAGGGCTTAGTTTGGAAGAAATTAAACAGGCGCTATCCAGTTTACCGCTCAATCGAGCACCGAGTCAGGAAGAATGGCAACAAATGGGACAAGTCTGGCGATCCATACTGGATGAAAAGATTTGGCTAATGACAAAACTCAGAGATGAGCTTGGCGAATGTATTGGCTGTGGCTGCTTATCATTGTCTAAGTGTCGACTGCGCAACCCACAAGATGCCCTAGCTGATACGTTAGGGAACGGCGCCACGCTATGGAAGCAGCAAAAGTGAGATGCGCTTGACTGAATTGCAGAAGTCTTACGCATTCGCATCTGATTAAGTTACACCAAGATATCTTCTTCTTTCAATTTAGGCGCGAAGGTAATGGTTTGTTTGTTAAAGCTAAAAGTTGCCGGCCCGTGTGTGGAGCGAGTCGTCACCTTCTCGTCATCAAACTGAACAGTAACGCGGGTATGAGTTTGCATCATTGACTCGACGGTATTTAGCTCTAGTTTCGCATACAGCTCGAGCTCGATGCGTTCTTTCTCTTCATTTAGCGCATCTAATGCCTCAGTATCGGCACTATTAAGCGCTGCAAGCTCGGCATTTTGCTCATCACTTCGGCTAGATTTAGGGATTTTCTTAAGCTCAATCTCACGCCTGATGGCGATCATTTTACGCTCTTGTAGCTCTGTGTAGCGATCTTGCAATTGCTCAAGCTTCTTAGCGTAATGTTCATAGTTAGCAAACGCTTGAATGTAGGTTGCTGTATCGCCTTCAACACCAAGGTGATGACATTGAACCTTACCGCCAACTTTTGCCTCACCGCCACTCAATGTGCCCTGCTTCTTGTTACTACCAATCACCAACAAATCGCCAGAGCAACGTATGTCGTTATTCAGACTATGTACAGTGAAGTGAATGTCGCCCTTGGCCGTGATATCCGCAAACTGTGCGTAGTTGGCAACGACGTCACCTCCAGACTCCAGTCTACAAGATTTCTGCTCACCATCATTAACATTGTGGCCGATAATACCTTTCGCGACAGTAATATCGCCTTTTGCTTTAAGAAATGCCGATTCAACAAAACCGCCGACGGTGATTGTGCCAGTGGCTGTCACTTCCATGTTAGGCTCTACATTGCCAGAAATCACGACGCTGCCTTTAAACTTAATGTGGCCTGTTGAGATATCAACGTTACTTAGACAAAGCGCCTCGTCTATTTCAACACCGGAGGCTTTGATGATTGGCATACCGGACATCGTAGACAATAAAGTGTTCGGGTTGTCTGGTGAGAAACGAGTGCCTGCACCAGGTTTTAGAGGTAAGTCTTTTACCGCCCTTGGTGGGATAATGGCGCCAGTGACGGTATAGCCATTTTCTCCAGATATCGCAGGAATACGTCGCATCACTTGTTCATTTTCACCAACGGTGACGACAGCGCCCAAGTCACGCATATCGACTTTGCCGTTGGGGCCTGCTTGTTGAGGTTTTAAAACTCGCTGCTTGGGATCGGCAACCAAAGGAATGAACTGGGCATCTTTGCCTTCTTTGGGACGCTTACCTATCGCAACGGGCTGGGTGTACGTTTCGCCTTTTTTCAACTGCTGACTGAGCAACAGTACCTTTTTAAGCGCTTTCTTATTGAGGCCTTTCACGACTCGAGCGTTGGTTAAAGCAGAGATAATGTCATTCGGGGTTAAAGCTTCGCCTGCGTACGCACCAGTTACCTTAATACTCGCCAGCATATCTTGCTCAGTGAGTACCACTTCTGCGGTTGCGTTACGTATTTCCGCGAGCGTCATGCCCGAGAATGCTTCCCCCTTTGCCGCTTGCGCCGATTTGATAAATTGGTTCACAGCGCTGTCATCTACCCAGAAATCTTGTGCGTTGATTTCCTGCAGCGCATTGCCAAGCAAAGTGAACTCCAACGCCAAACCTTGTTCGTACTCTTTAGGCAATCGAGCGATAATTTGTTGCTTATCTGAAGAGAGAGATAGAACACTTTTCCACATGACTGACGACCACTTCCTTATGCGAACTCACGCTCGCAGAAACTAGTTGCGAGTGTGATCATGCTTCAATAACTCATTCTATCTTAGTGAAGTCTCACTACTGAGACTACCTTTATCAACGAAAACTTCGGGAGTGCTCACGGTAAATTGTTCAATAACTTGAACGTGATTCTAGAATGAGATGCTCTATCGAATAGGACTGTGTAGATTGTTTGATGCAATTTACAGTGTAAAAATGAGCAATGATGAATTTACACTGTAAACAGTCTTGTCGTTTACAGTGTAAATCTGGCGGTCGAAAGCACTGAGTCTATTTACACTGTAAAACAGTCAACAGTTGAGAGAGCTCTTCACGAAATGCTTGCTCGGCTTGTTTCTTGCCAGCAAAACCAAAATACTCCGCAATCGCAGTCCAGCTCCACTCTTGAGCAACAACTGCGACAATGAGCAGACTCAGATGACCAGCGTTAAATGACAATGCCAACGGAAGCAACGGCGCCAAGAACGGCCGAACCGAATTAAAACTGTTCCCTCCTCTTGCATAGTTTGATACCAAAGGGGAAACAGAGATAGACGACAAAGACTTAGACTCTGCGCTATTCATTAAAGATAGTGCAAGCGATGGTTCAACATCTTGGGCATGCGAGCGAAGAGCAAAATATAGGGAGCCATTAAACTGATTGCGAGCTTCATCTATCCATTCAACACTATCTGCAGATAGAGGCCGAATGAAAGTACTGCTGAAAGTGCCGCTTGCTTTATCTTTCGCGCTACCAATTCGAACAGGGCCAAACTCATTTGCTTTCCAGAAACGGACAAGCTCTGTTGTCGCGCCAAAGTTTGTAGCTAGATAATCAACATCGCCTTTCGCCACTTGAGACAAGGCGCTCAACATTTCGGTTCCTAACCCTTTACCTTGCAACAATGGGTGAACCGCAATACGCATTACGCGAAAGCAAGTTTGCAACGCAGCAGCCGATAGTCCTAGGTGGTTTGATAATTCCATTGGAACCAGGTGCCCGGCCGGACGAGCTCGACCTAACTGAACACGCTCGATGAGTTCGGTGTCTAGCTCCCCTTCCCTGTTCACCAAGAGACTGCCAACAACGATATCATCGTAGCTCATGATATACAGCTTCATGGTTTTATTGTTTAGCAACCACATTAGGTCATTCGGCGAAGTTTGATAATGTGCATTAACCAGCAAAGCGAAAGCCGCATCGAGACACTTACGATTAGAAGACGCGCTTGCTGAATCGAAAGATTCCCAAGTTAGAGCTTCTCGTCGGATCGGTTCTGTAACCATAGGCTTTGGCAAAGAAGTAAGCTCTGCATTTAGCAAAAACGTTGATGAAGCCCACGGCTCCAACAAATCAAACTGGCTCCAACGGATTGGCGTGTCGAGATGGTAGCTCTTAGTCCCTTTTCGATTCTCAGTTAACCACGGCAGAAACTTAACACTGAAACCGCGACCACATCCTTCATACCCATGTATGGTGGTACTAATGACCATTCGGTGATAGTGCTCCACCATCTGCTTTAACATCGAGATGGGTAGTGCAGCAGCTTCATCCACGTACAACAAATCACAGTTTGGCTTAGTCTGTAGCAGTTCATCTGGCGCGATAAACTCAAGTGTAACGCTAGAAGCAGATAAACTCTGTCCAGCCAACTCACTGTTAAAATGCGCTAGCGCCGATACCACCGCCGATTTGCTTGGTGCGGTAATCAAAACGCGAAGAGGCCGGTAACCATTGAACCTTGCAGCAGCAATACCCAGGGCGCTGCTTTTCCCGCGGCCGCGATCTGCCGTTAGAACAAGCGGGCGTTTTCTGTGTCCCGAGACAACATGATGAATAAGCTCAACGGCTTCTTCTTGCTGTTCGAATCGATTAATAGCGCTTTTAGATGCAAGCGATGTAAGACGGGTTTCATCGTCTAAACAAAAACAACTCGGCTGTGCCACTTCTAAGCTGCTTTCTTCAAGCGTTGGCAACTCAGATATTGCACCTACAAGCCAAGGATGGAGTGACGACTGTTCAGACTGAAGCAAAATAAGCAATCCACCGCCAACCAAAGTCCCAAGCGCAGCATTAAAACTGTTAGCGTCAAACTGCTTATCAATGGTGACCACTAACAGCTGCGTATCTTGCCCTAAAAGACGTTTACCTTGATTGGGAGGAATATTAACTAGCCCATCAATTTTCGTTGAACCGATATGGAATCGAGATGGCAAAGGAAAGTGGTCAACAAAATGGGAGAGCAAAGTTTGCTGCCATTGTGACTCGCCTTTTAATACCGTTACAGCGCGTACAAATTGAGCCTGAGCGAGCTGCTGTAATTGAGTTATCGAGCTTAGCTGTGAGTTAATACGATAGGATAAAGAGTGATTTGCCATGGCGAAGTCATTGTTAAAAACCTTGGCCAATCTTAGCACAAAAAAATACCCCGCTCTTGCGGGGTATTGTTGTTGAATTTATTGCATCTTTTGTTTCAGAAACTCTAGGATTTGTTCCATGGTCTGGTCATCGACCTTTTTCAGGTTAATCGCTAGGTTTGGCCCCTTGCGCGTATAGCTTGCACGGCCTTTAACTAAATCAATCTTAGTCACTTTGGCACGCTTTGGTGGCGACAGCTCATGGATCCAGTTTTCTAGTGTTTCAGACACATCTTTAGTGATACGAGCGACGCCCTGCGCGTGGCTAGTTTGCCAAACGAAACCATCCGACTGCTGACAACGATCAATGAGTTTAGTCTGGTTGTCTTTGTCGAGTTCACTGAATTGCTTGTGTAGTCTAACAATCGTTGGGCGACCCAAGTCGCTCACATTTGGATACGCTTGAAGTAGTTCTAATGGCAAGTCGGCGGCCTTTAGAGCACCACTGACTAGTGCTTCGCTACACTGGAACATTTTTGCTAATGCTTTCTGATCATCTGCTTCACCATTTTCAAGTTTAGCAAGCATCTCTTTTCCTTTCTCATAAAGTGAAAGAGGCTTATGAGCATTTGCGACGTCAGAAAGGAACTTAGCGTGTTCAGAGTTAATGTTTTCCGCAACGTAAATCAAAAACTCTTTTTGCGCCAAAATACATGACATACGACGGCGACTACCATCCAATACCTCGATGGTA
This sequence comes from Vibrio wakamikoensis, assembly GCF_050337275.1. Taxonomy (NCBI): domain Bacteria; kingdom Pseudomonadati; phylum Pseudomonadota; class Gammaproteobacteria; order Vibrionales; family Vibrionaceae; genus Vibrio; species Vibrio wakamikoensis. The sequence goes on from NZ_JAKJST010000018.1 coordinate 229,850, forward strand.
CCGTCAGCTTGACGGCGACCAACTGCTGGGTATTGCTGACCTTTGTCGCGCAATGTTGCCAATACATCTGACAGTGCATGCTCGTTTAGAAAGGATTGCTCACGCGCATTTTCTTGGAAAACAAACGTGTTAGCTTCTACTTCATTTGCTGGAACGCGAACCAATTCAAACGACACAAGTTCTTCACCCGCTACAGACAGTTCAATCACTTGTGCCTGCTCTTTTGCAGCCGTTTGTGCTTCTTGTGGTGTCGTTGCACGTCGTTTATTTGCTTTACCAAATAGCTTGGCGTTTAATTCTGAAGTTTTAATTGCCATTTCTTACATTACCCTTGATTCAGTGAAGCCCAGTTGCTGTGCAATACTCTTTCTAACTCTAGTGCACTTTTTTGAACAGCGTCTTGAGCAACCGCCAACGTTTTCTTACCACCCTCAAAATCAGACGCCGTCAAATCGAAAACCGTGCTGTAGGTGTCAGCACAAGTCTCAAATGCGCGGCTTCTTGGGATGGTGGCCATCATCACTTGGTCGCCAAGTAAGTAATTCATTTCAGTTAGTACCGACACTTGCTTCTTGTTGTCATCTTCAAACATAGTAGGCATTAGACGAACAAACTCTAACCCCTTCCAGTCTTCAGGGAACATCTCATAAACCGTTGGCAAATGCTGGAAGAAGTTGACTGTCGACGCCCAGTCAAGGCGCTTTGCGGCACATGGAATTAGCAGTGCATTCGATGCGTACATTGCATTCCATACTAATGGATCTACGTGAGGACCGGTATCAATCATAATGACATCGAAGTCTTCAGCAATCTTGTCGATCAGCTTCTCTTTTAGAAGTTTAACGATGTCGAGAGATTGGCTTTGCGACAGCGTTTGCCATGCTTCAGCGTTAAACATGGCATCTTCTGGAAACGCAGATACCGTTTTAAGATTTGGATATTGCGTTGGCAGTAGTACGTTACGACGAAGAAACTCTAAGTCAATCTCTGTACCTTCTGGGACATTTTCCAACATTACATCAACCGCAGAATAGATATTCTCATGGTCAGCAACGCTGATTTGCGGGTTTAAGAACAAACGAAGTGAGCCTTGTGGATCAAGGTCAATTAGACAAATACGGTAACGTTTGTCTAGGTTCAACGCTAAGCAAGCCGCCAGGTGTACAGCACTCATCGACTTACCCGTACCACCTTTTTGGTTCTGTACGTTGATAATCCATGGCTTGTTATTAGCGCTATTCTTGCGCTCGTGGAACTTAGGCACACCTGCCGCATCCATTAACATATGCGCTTCTTGCAGCGAAATAGAGTAATGATTAGCGTTGTTTTTCGTAAACTGATGACCGCCCTGCTCTATTTTACTGATGGCATCGTCCAGCTTTCTACGAGTTAGACCAGAGCGCGTTTCCATCATCGCTTTTGACATCGCTGGGAAGTGATCATCACTGCGCTCTTCCAAAACGATTTCAATACGATCCGCTTGCACTTGCTGAGTTTGCTCTGCAAGTTGGTAGAGATTGTCTATTGTTTGTTCTCTTTTCATACCCAAGTTCCAACCAAGTAACCTAATTGTTTATGTACAGCAATATCGTACAATCTCAAGAAAAAGCTGTCCACTCATCTACATAGATTATTTACATTAATTTGACTGGCATCTAGCTCTATGATGATTATTTGCGCAAAGTATCACCAAATAGCGAGTATTTCTGTTAATAAAGTACCCTGAAAACTAAAAACTTTTAAAGTGTTACCGTGTCACTCATTTACAATGTAAAGACAACTTCTATCGGAACGATACAACTTGGCCTATAAATTACGGAGGTTGCTCATTTGAAAACAAATTGAGAACAGCCACTTACATCTAAGCATTGATGAGACTCAGAATTTGACTGTTCTGAGTAAAGAGAAAAGCATATCAACCACAAGATAAATCAGCATTGGAACAATGATCAAGGGATTACCTTGATCATTGTTTCGGGAAACAGCTAGACGATGAAAGCATGATCAAGGAAAATTCTCGAATGAAAGCAACTCGACTTAACCCCAAAGGATGATCATCTTTAGCGGAACAATGATCAAGTAAATGAGCTTCACGGAAGCATGTAAAATCTCGGTTAGATTACGTCTTAAGTCCCGCGAAGCAAAGGATAGTGCTCAAATTGGCGTATAAATAGACATAAATCGAAACACGGCAGTTACTGGGCTGAATCACTTGATCATAGTTCCGCAGATGCCGTAACCAAATATGTAACAACAATACACTATCCGGATTCGATGACTTAAAAAATTGCTTGTATTACAAAGCGACAATTTGATTATTTCTTCTTCAATCACACACCACTTGATCATGCTTTCGGAGTAAAACTAGAGGATTGACCAAGATATTCTCTAATCTACACACAGCTTTTCTACTATTTCTGTGGATAACTTGTCACTAGATGATGATCATTGATCCGAAGCTATGATGATCAAGCTTTCAATAATGCGGTGATCATGCATTCGGGACGAGTTGATCATGCTTTCAAAATATGATGATCATGGTTTCGTAATAGTGTTGATCATAGTTCCATAGGAGAGCTTAGTGATTTGCTTTAATTTCAGTGACTTAAAAGCAATTAATTTCACAGATCATAAGATCACTTAATCAAATTAGATCAGTATAATCATAAAGATCAGTCTTTTTGCCAATAAACAAAATAGCGCTTTATTTATGATCCAAATTTCATTATCCTATGGAACAATATCGAATTTACGGATAATGTGATCTAGATCCAACCATGAGCAGTGAAGATAAAATCTTGATTAGATCCCCAAGGGATCACAAAGGCGGACACCTTTTTGAAGTCACGGAAACAGCCGTTGATTGGATCGAACAATATCAACATTTCAAAGGGGTAACCAAAAGCATCCTTGAGTTAATGAATCTAATTTCCCTACGCGGATTCAGCTCTAAAGACGGTTTTGTTTCAACAACCGAACTGATTGACGCAACGGATGGCAAGTTGACTCGTGCAGCGATTCAACAGCGATTACGTGCCGCAGTAAACATCGGTTTGTTCAGTCAGCATGGTGTAAGATTTGAAGAAGGATTGGCAGGTAAGACGATGCTTCATCGCTTCATCAATCCCAATCAACTTGTGTCAGTACTTGGTGCAACGAGTTTGGTAACAGAATCCGTTAAACAATCCGAAAAGCAGAAAAAATCCAAAGCACTTGCTCAAACTCAAGTAAACAAACGCCTTCTCAACGAGCACGGTTTATATACGCCACCAGCTATGCGTGATGAAGCGGATCAGTTTGTTGTCTCCCCCACAAACTGGGCAGGGATCATCGATCAAGCGCTCGCACCACCTAGAACTCGTAAAAGTTATCAGAAATCAATGGTCTCGATCTCCGGAACGAAAGCCGTGATCGAAACACGTTCTTCCAAGAACATCATGACTGTTGATGATCTCATGACACTATTTGCGTTGTTTACTCTTACTGTTCAGTATCATGATCATCATCATGAGGAGTATCATCTTGATGCGAAGCAGGTGCCTAACAAAACGCCACTCTACATTACTGATATCCTGTCATTGCGTGGCAAAAAAGACAGTGGTCCAGCGCGTGACTCGATTCGCGATAGCATCGATCGAATTGAATTTACCGACTTTCAGTTACATGAACTGACCGGGCGTTGGCTCAGTGAAAACATGCCGGAAGGCTTTAAAAGTGATCGCTTTAGATTTTTAGCCAGAACGATCACTGCATCTGAAGAAGCACCTCGCGAAGGCGCGGATGGTGAGATCAAGATCAAGCCAAATCTTTACATTTTGGTATGGGAGCCATCATTCTATGAAGAGTTGCTTACTCGTGACTATTTCTTCTTGTTCCCACCAGAGATCTTGAAGCAGCACACGCTCGTTTTCCAACTCTACTCATACTTTCGTAGCCGTATGGCTCGTCGTCATACCGATTCATTGATGCTGACAGATTTGAATCAGAAATTGGCGCGCAATATTGAATGGCGCCGTTTCTCAATGGATTTGCTGCGCGAACTTCGTAACCTTGCTGAACATGTGGAGTCTCCGAATAAGTTTGATGTCAATTTATGGGGCTATCACTTGACGCTGACGTGCCACGATCCCGATGCAAAACTGCCCGATTTCCAAGTCGATATCCGCTGTGACGTGGAAGAAGTGTTGCGTTATTCACGTGCTCGTACCACCAATGCGGGCAAACGTAATATGGCTCCAACGCTACCTAACCCACTACGAAATGAACTCGTGACTCGCAAGCAGCTCGATGAACTGTCGTCCATCATTGATGGTGAGTTTGAGCCTATCCAGCGTAAAGCGCCCTCTCCTAGAGGCAATTTAGGCCGTCGAGTTAAGCAACGTAAGCATTTAGTAGAGATCAATGCAGATGAGATTACCATCATTCTATCGAAGTACACCTCACCAGAGGCTCTAGAACGCAGTGTAACCGCTTTGTCTGCCATGACGGGTCATTCTATAGCTTCGATAAAACAAGAGTGTTCTGAGCTCATGGAGAAGCTTGATTGGTTGCGTGTAGATGGGGATATCATCGCTTATGAGGTACTGAGCCGCGTGGTAGAGCTTTATAATTCTCGTCAGGAGAATAAGCACCTATCTATCGAAAGGTTGATTTCAGCACTCGCGGTACGTAGGAAAGTATGTAAACAAGTGCACGAAGGCCATATCGATGAGTCGGTGTTCCGAGTGTTGGACGAGGTTTCGGTTTAACGATTTCCAATACTGAAAAACCTTGTTACATAGGTTTTCAGTATTGATGGTATTTACACATAACGCTGACAGTCTGCTGACATAATAGACAGTGCCTCTGGCTATTATTTATCCCGAATAGACAACCTTTTGTCCTTTCTAATGAAATAAGTAGATTGGCTCATATTGTTACATTCATTCTGATATATTTTTTGGCGAGTTCGTTTGGACTCGCTTTTTTTTATCAAAAATTCACCATTATGCTCAAAGTTGCATTGGGCTTAAGGGCAATAACATCAAGGGACTGCGTTAAAAAAAGGAGATCTGGATCAAGTCAATTTTCCGAGGTGGAATCTCCTAAATGTACTGCCGTCTTTTGCGGATTTCAAAGTTTATAAACTCCTTTCTAATACTTCTGATGAGAATTTCCGAGCCAATCACATTCTGACTCAGTTTTTCTTAACAACAATTTTGTCGTTTGCTACAGATTAGGTGTCCAGACATGGTTCATCAGGAGGTAACAATGTCCATCAATTCAATCGACCATGACCAAATGACATCCATCACCAATAAGTGGGATCAATCTGAGGACTTTCAAGAGGAATCTCGTCCTGCAAAACAAGCGAAATCCGCTGATGCACGACGCCGCATTGAAGCATTAAGAGAAATCAGAGAGAGTGGTCTATCGCTGGAAGAAGCGAGAGACCTAGGACTCATCCACTAAGCTACGGTTGAGTAGCGATGGAGCAAAAGAGTAGGGTGGCAGGCATAAGCCACCCTTAATTCTATCTAACACCTAATTTCGGCGTAATATCAAAGCGTGTAGTCACGGCTTTCATTTGAGTTTGCTACACCAAGGGTGCTATATTCTCAGCCTTGCCACACTAACCGATATAGAGAACCATGTCGTATAACCTTTCTTTGCTTCCCCCTGCCGAAAAAAACAAAGTGGAACTTGATAAGCAAGCCTCTTATGTTGTGTGGCAAATGAAGGAAGCCAAAGCTGGCCCTGAAGCGATTCGCGAACAGCTAGAACGCATTCAGGATGACGCTGAAAAAGCATGGTTTGAGGCGTGTGTCGACAAATACAAAAAGATGATGGGAGTGATGTAACACTCTTCGTTGCCGCATAGAATTGAATTGTGACGACGATTTGCTAAAATCCTCCGCGTTAAATTGAATTAGAGAGAACATCCCAATGGGAAGAAGTTTTGAAGTGCGCAAAGCCTCAATGGCGAAGACACAAGGCGCAAAAATTAAAGTTTATTCCAAGTACGGTAAAGAGATTTACGTTGCTGCTAAAAACGGTGGTGCCGATCCTGAAATGAACCTGTCGCTTAAGCACCTGATTGCTAAAGCAAAGAAAGATCAAGTTCCAGCGCATGTTATCGACAAAGCGATAGACAAAGCCAGCGGTGGTGGTGGTGAAGACTACCAACCAGCACGTTATGAAGGTTTTGGTCCAGGTGGTGTGAGCGTGATCGTTGACTGTCTAACCGACAACGGCAACCGTACTTTCCAGGATGTTCGTCAATGCTTCGTTAAGACGGGCGCTAAAATTGGTAGCCCTGGCACCGTAGCACACATGTTTGATCACCAAGCTGTAATCCAGTTTAAAGGCGACGATGAAGAGTCGGTACTGGAAGCTTTAATGATGGCCGACGTTGATGTGACCGATATCGAGCTTGAAGATGACGTGATCACGGTATTTGCCCCTCACACTGAATTCTTCAAAGCAAAAACAGCGCTGACTGCTGAGTACCCAGAACTGACGCTAGATGTAGAAGAAATCACTTTCGTGCCACAAACGCACACTGCAATCGCTGGCGAGGACGCGGAGAAATTCCAGAAGTTCCTTGATATGTTAGACGACTGTGATGATGTTCAGCAGGTTTACCATAACGCTGAGCAATAATTAGGGCACTTTACCCCTAAATAGTGATGAAAAGGAGCGAACTTCGGTTGGCTCCTTTTTTGGATCTTGGGGAACGCTAACTCGGTCAAATTTACAAAACTCTCCCCACTACCGAGTGTGTGGTTGTTAACACTTTTATCAACCGACACTGCTCGATAGGCACAAAATTTCTTACTGTATGAATGGTCAGATATCAGGCTAATAACGCAGACAGCAAAAACAATCAATATCATGGACAATACACACACTATGGTCAATGAAGGTCACAAAGTGTTATTTCGTCGCCATCCCAAGCCGACCATCGGTGTTATTCTACCGATGCTAAGTGGCTTCTACATGGGCGAAATCACCAGCACACTTAGAGCCTACGGTGCGGAACACGGAATCAATCTGATATTTCTTCGTGTTGGTCACAATCGCGACTTTGATATTCCCTTTGCTTTTGATCACATCGATGGGCTTATTGTCGTACTGCACGCGTCCGCTAGTGCATTGGTGGAAAAAGCGGTACAGAGAGGAATACCTGTGATCTCTGTGGCGGCCAGTTACTCCCCATTGGCGGTTGAATCTCTATCGAGTGACCAAGCGAGTGGCGTAAGCGCGCTGTACGACCACCTAGTTGGGCTTGGACATGTTGATATAGGGTTTTGTGGCGATCTCTCAGTTAACGACGTTAGAATGCGTTTTAAGGCGTTTCAGAAACGTGCCGAGCGTAATGGTAATGCGATTACGAAACGACACATTCTCAATGTCAGTAATACCGCTTTGCAGGGGGGCAGAGAAGCGTATGAGCGCTATTGGCAAGATAATGATCCATGCAGCGCGGTCATCTGTGCCACCGATCATATTGCTGTCGGCCTGATGGAAAGCTTGTCTGAAAACGGCATTCGCGTTCCCGAACAGGTAGCGATTGTTGGGATTGACAATATTTTCATGGGCGAACGGACGCAGCCAAGATTAACGACAGTGGATCAGCAACTTGAACGCCTCTCCGTTGCCGCCGTAGAGCGATTGATGATGCGTTTATCAGGTGCACCTTTCGCGAGCGATCTTGGCTTGATTGAGCAGTCCATGGTTGTGCGCCAATCTTGCGGTGCGACAAGGCCAAGCCACAATCCACACTTTACTATTCGTAATCAATTGCTCAGTCATTCTGAGCGCTCACCCGCTGAACTGCACGAAACACTCTATTCACAAGGGCAATCCGGGTTCTCTTCCATCGTGAATGCTAGCTGTTTGTTTGATACACCGGTTGCATGGGCAATCAATGGTGCGAAGTCGGGTATCGACAGTTGTGTTGTCGGTTATGCGCACACCGATGGCCGTCACCTCAGTAGCGTTGAACAAGGCATTCACTTTCCGACGGAAACCTTTCCCGTCAGCAGTTTGTACTCACTCCCTGAGTCATTTGTGATGACCTTACTTTGTGTCACCGATAGGCAAGAGGTTCGCACCGAAGTGATGGCGATTGTAGAGCCGATTGAAGGCCAGCCTGATCTTGCGAAACTTTCCAGTTATCACAATTACCTCGATATGCTTGCACTGTTCTTGCAGCGTGATTTGCTGTTGCAGAGTTCGCAAAGCCGAGCGCAGATCTCAAGCGATCTCGCGAATCAATTGCAGGTGGTGAGCCATTCTTCGAACGACGCAATTTGGGATTGGGACTTACTGACTGACAAACTGATATGGAGTAGCCGGTGGAACGATATTCTCAAGTTCGACAACGGTGAACCGAACACGCAAGTGCTGACCAGTCGCGCATTTTTCGATTTGGTGCACAGCGACGATATTGACGATTTAGAGCAGAAATTACTGGCTCAAATCGAGCAAGAAATCCCATTTAAAGTGGAGTTTAGATTGCGACGAACGGATGGTATCTATGTGTGGGTATCCTCTACAGGTAAAGTGATTTGCGACAAGTTTAGTCGTCCAGTTCGATTTCTTGGTGCCATGACGGACATCACTGAGCAAAAGCACTCTGCAGATAGAATTCGTCAATTAGCCTATCATGACCCGCTGACTGGGCTTGCCAACCGCCGTATGATGACCGATCGCCTTAAGGCGCATATTGCAGAGAAAACAGAGCGTCCATTAGCGCTAATGTTGATGGATCTGAACCGTTTTAAGTTCGTCAATGACACCTATGGCCATGATGTGGGCGATGCCTTGCTATTGCATGTCTCCAAACAGCTCTCAGGAGTTGTGAGACGAAACGATTTGATTGCGAGATTTGGCGGTGATGAGTTTCTATTGATGTGTGATGTAGAGACACCAGCTCAGGCTTTAGAGCTTGCTAGCCGCATTCTGAGAGCGGTAGAGAAGCCGTTTTTCGTCAATGGCAGTGAGTTCAGCACCCAGGGTAGTTTAGGGATAGCGTTTTATCCTTTTGATGCGAATAGCGCGGATGAACTGATTAAAAAGTCCGATATTGCCATGTATCGAGCCAAGCGTTCGAAAAGTCGAAAGGCGGCGCTCTACGACTCGACGCTGGAGCAAGAAAGTCAGCAACTGCTAACCATTGAGCAGAAACTGCGGCGAGTGATTGGCAATGGCGATCTTGATGTATGGTACCAATCTATCTACAGCTCAGAAGGAGTAGGGGCGGTCAGTGTTGAAGCACTCGCGCGCTGGAAAGATGAAGACGGGCAATACATTTCACCGCAGCTTTTTATTGGGGTGGCTGAGGAATCTGGACTTATCGTTAAACTGAGTGAGTTTGTGCTTAAGCGTGTATGTGAGGATCTAGCAAATAAGTTGATCGATGACGGCATAAGTGTATCGATCAATGTGAGTTCGAGCTTACTTTGTCGCCCACATTTTGCGATAGAGTTTGTTCAAACCATTCTGTCCCATGAGTTGTCACCGTCTCAGTTTACCGTGGAGATCACTGAGAGCGTTGCATTGAGTGACTTTGAACAGTGCCTTCGAGCGCTGAACACGCTAAAAACGGCGGGTATTCGTATTTCTCTCGACGATTTTGGTACCGGTTACTCTTCACTCTCTATGTTAAAGCAACTCCCTTTAGATGAAGTTAAGATTGACCGCAGTTTTATTGCCGATTTCGAAACCGATTTAGCGCATAGCGCCCTTGTTGAGTCAGTGATCACCATGTCTCATGCATTTGGCTACGATGTTGTGGCTGAAGGGGTGGAAACCCACGCGCAGTACTTGAAACTCAAGCAGATGAATTGCGATATGTTCCAGGGCTTTTGGTTCGCAAGGCCAGGGCCAATCAGACATGTGGCGCAGCCTTCTTACGCTGATATCTAATCAACCTATCTCGAGTTTATGAAAGCATGATCAAGGTGAATGCCTTGATCATGCTTTCGACTGTTTGATCGTTTTTGGCTGACAGCACCATGCGGCAAATGCTCGGATTCTTGGCAGTACGGTCAGATTCAGTAACAGTGCACATGGCCACGCAACCATAAAACTGCTCGCCCATACGGCAGGCCATTCTGCACTGAAACCCATTTTGTAGCCCGAAATGATGCCTGACATCATTGTCGCCATTGTGAGTGACGACAGTAGTGCGGTTAACCAGAATTGTGTTTTGCTCATATTATGTGTCTTCTATTTGTTGCTTGTGTTTTGATGAGAAAAGTATAAACCTAGTCATTACCTGAAAAAATACGGTTGTTTAGGATTATGGATTCCATATTTGGATACATTGATGACGTTTACTTGTTTTGTAAAGTCGTCGAGGAGGGCTCTGTACTGGCGGCTGCGAATCGCTTGGGACTCCCTCAGTCGACAGTGTCGAGAAGGATTTCCTCGTTAGAACAAAAGCTTGGACTAAGACTGCTTGAGAAGCATGGACGTGAGCTTGCGCCGACAGAGGTAGGCAAAATGGCATTCGACCAACTGAGCAGTGGCGTCGAGCAGATAGAAATCGGGCTAAACAACGTGACGGAGAAAACCGATCTGGTCGCAGGAAGGGTTCGATTAGCGGTACCCCATAGTTTCTACCATTCATTTATTGCACCGATTGTGGAACAGTATTTAAAGACCTACCCCAATGTGCATATTGATCTGGCGTTGAATCACGATCAAAGCAAACCAAAAACCGATCGAGAGCTTTTGATCACGTTTGATACCTCTGACATGGAAGATCTTATTGCCCGTCCACTCTTTACCGCCAAACACGGCTTCTTTGCTAGTGCTTCCTATCTTGATGAGCATGCGCCAATTGAAACAATGGAACAGTTAGAGCAAGCCGATTGGCTCACAATTGATGATGCTAGGCGCATCCAAGTGGTCAACGATGGGAGAGTCGTTGGAGATATTGAGTTGAAACCAAGATTGGTTGTCAATGATATCCAAGCCTTGGTTGATGCTGTCGAGCGCGGGCTTGGAGTGGCGTCATTGCCACTCAAGCACGTGTCGGGAAACATTAATCTCGTTCATGTTGTTCCTGAATACTACCGTAGTGACCGTCAGGCCTTTTTGGTGTACAAAGGCAGACAGTATCAACCTAAAGCCGTAAAAGCCCTGATAGAAGCGATTCTTGCAACCGCTCGTCACATGGACACGGCCGTTAATCCGAATCAAATAAACAAGGAGCCGAAATGAAAGTAAGTTTTATTGGACTGGGCGTTATGGGATACCCAATGGCAGGACACCTAGTGAAAGCAGGCTTTGAGGTGTGTGTATTTAATCGCACGACAGAAAAAGCGCAGCGCTGGGCGAATGAATACGCAGGACAATATGCAGAGTCAGTTGCGGAATGTGTCAAAGATGCGGATGTTGTGGCTGTCTGTGTGGGTAACGATGATGATGTTCGTCAGATGACGACAGCAGAGCAGGGCGCGATCGCATCAATGAAATCGGGTTCGGTGCTCGTTGATCACACTACGACGTCGGCAACCTTGGCTGAAGAATTGGGAGCTGCATGTGAAAGTGCTGGGATTCGTTTTATGGATGCTCCGGTTTCTGGTGGTCAAGCGGGCGCGGAAAATGGTGTGTTGACCATTATGTGTGGCGGTGACGCTCAAACCTTCGATGCCCTTCAACCTCTCTTTGATGCTTATGGCAAGTCTTCGGTACTGATGGGAGATGTGGGTCAAGGTCAGCGTGCAAAAATGGTGAACCAAGTATGTATTGCTGGCGTGCTTACGGGGCTTTCAGAAGGTTTACTACTGGCTCAAAAGAGTGGCTTAGACATTCCTTCGTTGGTGGATTGCTTGAAAAATGGTGCAGCAGGCTCCTGGCAGATGGAAAATCGTGCCAAAACCATGGACAAAGACCAATATGATTTTGGCTTTGCCATCGACTGGATGATCAAGGATTTAGGTTTCTGTCTGGATGAAGCTCAAAAGCAGGGTATAGAGTTGCCATTGACTCTGCAATCTATCGAGCGTTATCGCGCCTTGTCAGAGTCAGGCGAAGGGCGCTCTGACACGTCGGTATTGTTTAAAGCGGTGCGTGCAGACGCGCACAAATAACCTTTACAGTGTAAATAGCGTGAGCGGGATGTTGAGAGGCTGTGACTTGTCGACTCATCAATCGATGCGACAATTGTCACAGCGCTTTTTGCCCGTTAGCCAGCCCGACACCGTGTAGCGGTGACGGGCAAATTTCAAGTAACACCAGTCACATATTGGTTTTAACAGTGGCCAGCGTGTAAAAGCGTAATAGTGTCCTCGGCCGACAAGACGCCATGCTTGATACGTGACGTCTAACCCTTCCCAAAGTACCCCGTTCTCGTCATAGGCATGCAATCTCTCAGAGGCAGATTTTGGGTCAATGTCTGGGTAGCGTTCAAAGGTCTCAGAGAAAATGTCGACCAACTGAATAACATTATCCGTGTCATGCTTCTTCAGAGCGGTCATCTCTTTCACGCAAAGTGGACAGTGACCATCATAAAACAGGATGAGTGATGTCGGCATAGAACCTCAATGATTAACTACTGGAATTAGTATCGATATTTAATACTTGCTTCCAGTTGTAATCGATCTCTTGATACGTGGCGATACACTTATCTTTTTGCTCATCAAGATAGTCTTTTTCAATCTCATCGAGCAGGTTGGCGTGGTTGTCAGGATCGCTACCATAAACTAAGCACAAGGTACTGAAATAGCGCTGCAAGTCGAAACTGTGCTCGCCAATGTATTCGTAAAAATCATAGTAGTCGGGTCTATCTTCAGACTCAAACGCGAACATGTCTGCGGCACTGATGGTGGCATCGGCACCTTGCTCAACGTAATTCAGCATGATGACCGCAGCAAAATTATCAACGGCATCTTCTTCTTTGCCTAAAATAGGAATGCCTTGATCGGCGATGTAAGCATGCCCGGCTTCATGAAGTAGAGTGTGGAGTAGAGTGTCGATGGCACCTTGTTGCGCAGGTTTACCAAATCGATTTTGATAGTCATTTTTGGTGAAGTAATTGAGAGAATCGGTGTAAAACGCGTACGGCATGTGCACAGTATGCGTTGATGGATCATAGAGGGGGCCGTCTTCGCCGCCATATTGGATGGTCAGCGCTTGATTGAATGAGAAGTAGTCGTTGGACAGTTCGACTAGCAACTCATTTGCACCGCTTTCTTTGATTGCCTGCTGCGCGGTTTTGTCAGTGGAAGATTGTGGTTGTTGGTAATTAATAGCGACTTCAGCATACGCCATGTGGGTAAGAAGTAATCCAGTTGCGAGAGCAATTCTTTTCACAGTAGTCCCTTATTGTTTGTATTATTTGTCAAATTAGTCGATCTTGCGAGATTGTGTTACCATCCGGCCTTAACCAGTGTAGTTATTCTTTTGGCCTAAAGCATCTCTCGGTGTCTCAAAGGCTTCAATACACCCATCGCGAGTCGTTTGGGTTGTCATTATGTCGACGCTTCCTCGGCACTCAAAAAGTTATGGATATAGAAACAAGGTCGTGTGGTGATTTTGCAGAGATCGCCAGCTATCCTATTTTTACTACACTACAATATCGAATCGAAACCTCATTAAGGAAGATGAGCGATACAGCAAAAAAAGAGGTCATATGAACAACACCATCTCTGTTGGCACGTTAGAATCTTTTTTGATCGCAATCAGCGTTCTTTTTCTTGGTCACATCATCAACAGTAAGCTACCTGCGCTTCGCAAGTACAATATTCCAGAGCCCATTGTCGGTGGCTTGATCGTCGCCATCATTATTACTGTGTTGCACTTCAACAATATCAATTTAGAGTTCTCTCTTCCGTTACAGAAAACCTTTATGTTGATGTTCTTCGCAACCGTGGGGTTAGCAGCTAATTACACTCAGTTGATGAAAGGCGGTGCCAAAGTCTTTGTGTTCCTGGCGATCGCCTCTATTTACATCATTATACAAAACAGTGTCGGTGTTGGCCTTGCCACTATGCTTGGTCTTGAACCATTGATGGGGTTAATTGCCGGATCTATCACTCTTTCTGGTGGTCACGGCACCGGCGCCGCTTGGTCTACGACGTTCACTGAAACTTACGGCATTGCGAATACCCTAGAAATTGCCATGGCTTCAGCTACTTTTGGTCTCATCATTGGCGGTATTATTGGCAGTCCAGTTGCACAGCGCTTGATAGACAAAAATGATTTTGAGTCAGAATACGGTCGTGGCAATGATACCCATGAACGTTTTCCTGAGCTTGTTACTTACAACGAAAATGAACGTGATCGAGTAACTGCTAAAAAAGTGGTTGAGGTTCTGTTTATCCTGCTTATCTGTGTCACAGGCGCTAAGTATCTACACGAGTGGGTCAACACCTTTGAAATCTCATGGCTGATGATCCCCGACTTTGTTTACGCTCTATTTATTGGTGTGTTCATTACTAACGTTTGCGAAGTGACAAAAAGCTATAAAGTGGATGCAGAGACGGTGGATATCCTCGGTACGGTTTCCCTATCTCTATTCCTAGCGATGGCTCTGATGAGCTTGCAGTTGTGGAATATCTTTGACTTGGCGATCCCATTCTTAATTATCCTTGGTGTTCAATCTGTCGTTCTGGCTATTTTCGCTTACTACGTTACCTTCCGTGTAATGGGTAAAAACTACGATGGTGCTGTGATTGCGGGTGGACATTGTGGTTTCGGCTTAGGTGCGACGCCAACGGCTGTCATGAATATGGGCTCAATTGTTAACCGCTTCGGCCCATCTCCTCAAGCTTTTATGGTGGTGCCTATTGTTGGTGCGTTCTTTATCGACATCGTTAATCTAGTCATACTTCAAGGGTTCATTGCTGTGATTGGCTAACTCTCTGCTGAACATAGAAAAGTAATAAAAAGTCTCGCTTTTGCGAGACTTTTTTCGTTTTTGAGACAACAGCGATTTAGTTTGGCAGAAAGTTTCATTTTTTTGGCTACTCTGGTATCTAAATGTAAGTACAAAGTAAATTTAATCTGGCAACGCCGCATTCGAACAATAAAGTCAAGATAGATAACGCGCAGACCAGAAGCAGTTGGCTTGGAACCTATGATCGAACGCCCGGGCGCAAGCGGGTGATTCAAGGAGCAGAACATGAGTACGATTTCGTTAGCATCTTTAGTACAGGTATCGGGAACTTTGATTGTCGATGCGCAGGGTAATCTCACGGTATTGCCAGAAGGGACTGCTCCGCGTCCTGGGGATGTAGTTATCGACATCTTGGATAACGCTGAGGTGGGTGAAGAGCTTAATATCGAATTGATTCAACCTGATGGTGAGGGACAAACGGTTAATGTCGGTGATGTCGATGCTGAGGCTATTATTGCGCAAATTGAACAAGGCCAAGATCCAACTCAAAATGAAGAGGAAGCACCAGCTGCAGGTGAAGAAGGCGGTTCTAGCCCAATTGCGATTGGCTCTATTTCCCGTGCAGGGGCACAGACTATAGCGGCAACCAGTTTTGATACGTCGGGACTGCAAGCTCAAGGCCTCACCGAAACCCAATCTCTCGCAGTCCTTGATGCTCTTGGATTCGTACCTCCTGTCGTGACGGCTGTGACCTTGGTTTCAGATGAGCTCGGTGTTGGCGAGGGCACAGACTTCGATTTTAACGTCAGCCTTTCTGAAGCTCCTCCTCTTGCCATAAACATTATTATTCAGCTTCCGGAATCTTTGGATGTTGATCTAGAGAACATCTCTTTTAGTGAAGGAGTGACCATATCTGGAGGGGTGTTAAACGTTCCTGCTGGTGTTGTTACTTTTAATATCGTTATTCCAACTGTCGATGATGACATTGTTGAAGCGACCGAAAACTACACATTTGTTGTTGGTGGTGTTGAGGCTTCTGGGGAGATCTATGACAACGACAAACCAACAGTTCTCTCTGTCGTTCCAGAAGGGGGAGAAAGCGGTGTTGTCGAAGGTGGAAACCTCGTATTTACCGTCACGCTATCAGAAGAAACGCTTACTGAAGTTCAATACGCACTCAACTTGCCAGAATCGACGGATGTCGATCTCACCACCATTTCATTCACGGTCGGTGTCACCCTAGTCGATGGAAATTTAAATGTTCCGATTGGTGTAACGACATTTGATATCATTTTACCTACCGTTGACGATCAGTTGGTTGAGCCTACTGAAACGTATGTTTTTGATGTTGAGGGTGTAAGCTCAACGGGTACCATTCTGGATAATGATAAGCCGTCGGTTCAATCTGTCGAAGTGGCTGGGGATGACGATTCAGTCGTCGAGGGCGAAAACCTAGTGTTCAACGTGACACTTTCAGAGCCGACGCTATCGCCAGTTGAGTATCCGCTCTCGCTCCCGCTATCTCCTGATGTAGATACTTCAGATATCAGCTTTACCAACGGTGTTACGCTGGTTGATGGTATGGTTAACGTTCCGGTTGGTGTGACTACTTTCGACATTATTTTGCCGACAGTGGACGACCACCTTGTTGAACCCACTGAAACCTACACATTGAATCTTGATGGAGTTGAGTCGACCGGCAGTATTGTTGATAACGATAAACCTTCAGTGACATCGATTGATGTCGCCGGAGATACCGATTCCGTTGTTGAGGGTGAGAACCTTATCTTTAGTGTGACGCTCTCAGAAGAGACCTTGTCACCTGTCGAATATCCACTGACTCTTCCTGATTCCGATGATGTAAACACGTCGGACATTAGCTTCACCAACGATGTAACGTTGGTTGATGGCATGCTTAATGTTCCTGTGGGAGTGACTACCTTTGATATTATTCTCCCAACGGTGGATGACCAACTTGTTGAGCCAACAGAAACCTACACGTTAAATGTCGATGGTGTGGAGTCTACTGGCAGCATTTTCGATAACGATAAACCATCGGTGACCTTGATTGATGTGGCGGGTGAGGATGATTCGGTAGTGGAAGGCAGCAACCTTGTCTTCAGCGTAACCTTATCTGAGCAAACACAATCACCTGTGCAATACCCTTTAACACTGCCTGCTTCCCCCGATGTTGATACAACAAACATCAGTTTTAGCAATGGCGTGACTTTGACTGACGGAATGCTCAATGTCCCTGCCGGTATTACGACCTTCAATATCGTTGTGCCAACAGTGGATGATGAGCTTGTTGAGCCTACAGAAACGTACACCCTATCTGTTGATGGTATTGATTCTACAGGTACTATCCTAGATAACGATAAGCCATCAATCAGCTCGATTGATGTTGCTGGTGGTGATGATTCTGTCGTTGAGGGCAACGATTTAGTTTTTAATGTCACGCTTTCAGAGCAAACCTTGTCACCTGTAAAGTATCCGTTGTCACTGCCTGTTTCTGAAGACGTAGACACGTCCAACATTAGTTTCACCAACGGTGTGACATTAGTGGATGGTATGGTCAATGTGCCGATCGGTGTGACAACGTTTGATATCGTGTTACCAACGGTGGATGACGACATTGTTGAGGCAACTGAAACATATACATTATCGCTAGATAGTGTCGATGCTACAGGCTCTATCCTAGATAACGACAAGGCAACGGTAACGTCAGTTGCTATTTCAGATGACACTGTTGAAGAAGGTGGAAATCTGATTTTCAACGTGACGTTATCAGAACAGACGCTTTCTCCAGTTGAGTATCCACTGACCTTACCAGCATCAGATGATATCAACACTGCGGGTATCACATTCACCAATGATGTCACGTTGGTCGGGGGGATGATTAACGTACCAATCGGTGTCACAACATTCGATATTATCTTACCGACAGTGGACGATGAGATTGTAGAGGCGACAGAGTTTTACGATCTTCAAGTTGATGGTGTTAGCTCAACCGGTACGATCTTAGATAATGACAAGCCAACCATCACATCTATTGATGTTTCTGGTGAGGATGATTCCGTTGTAGAAGGCAATAATCTTGTCTTCAGTGTGGTGCTTTCTGAAGAGACGCAATCGGCGGTCAACTATCAACTTGACTTGCCATTGTCTCCAGATGTCATTACCTCTGACGTGAGTTTTTCTAACGACGTAACGCTTGTGGACGGCGTTCTCAATGTGCCTGCTGGTGTTACTCAGTTTGATATTGTGCTGCCAACCGTAGATGATGAACTTGTTGAGCCAACTGAAACCTATACCCTGTCAGTCGATGATGTCCAAGCAACGGGCAGTATTCTAGATAATGACAAGCCGTCTATCACTTCGATTGAAGTCGCTGGTGACGATGACTCTGTCATTGAGGGCAACGATTTAGTTTTTAATGTCACGTTATCAGAGCAAACCTTATCACCAGTGGAATACCCACTTACCTTACCTGCATCCCCTGATGTCGACATTGCCAACATCAGTTTTACCAATGGCGTAACGCTTGCCAATGGTATGCTTACCGTACCTGTTGGCGTAACAACGTTTGATATTGTCCTGCCGACTGAAGACGACACCATCGTCGAGCCGACCGAAACTTACATGTTAACGTTAGATGGCGTGGAGTCGACAGGTACTATCCTCGATAATGATAAACCTTCGATCGAGTCTATTGATGTTGCTGGTGAT